>JAFOAB010000120.1 GCA_017382555.1 Clostridia bacterium | reverse complement strand
GCTCAAGGATGACAGCAAAGGCACGATGTCATCGCGTGCGACCGAAGTGTCTCGACGGGACGGGTTAGAATCCAACCAACATGGGCACGGACAGTCTGGGACGCCCCGCAAAATATGATAAGGAAACGGCGGGTAGTCGAGGTATCAAACCCCTTTAGGGGTGAGCGCGACCAACGGGAGCACACCGCTTTGCGGTGTCTGAAAACGCCGACCCCTACGGAGGCGCACTGATTGGAGCGAGGATAATGGTATGTACGGTGTGAATCATTGACAAAGCCAGAATTACTGTTTATAATAAATGAAGAATACTATGCTTTTTTGTTGCAGTCAAGGGAGCTTTTATGCCGACACTTACGGTCATACAAAACAAATCGAAAAAAACAATAGAATTTGAAGGCGAAAGGCTTCTTGCCGATCTGCTTGATATTGCGGATGCGCATATAGACAAGCCGTGCGGCGGCAGGGGCGTATGCCGTAAATGCGCCGTGCTTGTGAACGGAAAAAGCGAGCTTGCCTGCAGATATACCGTTGTGGGTGACGCTTGCGTTGAGTTGCCCGAGGGGAGGGACATCCTTTCCGTTACGGGCGCAAGCGAGACGGGCAAGGCAACGCAAAACACCTGTCTCTGCCTTGATATTGGCACCACCACGCTTGCACTTGCGCTCGTTTCGCTTGATGAGAAGAGCGTTATCAAAACGAAAACGGCGCCGAATCCGCAAAGAAAATTCGGTGCGGACGTAATATCGCGCATCGAATATTCTACAAAGCACGGTGTAGGCGAGATGCAGCGCGTGCTGCTTGACAAGCTTAAAGTGATGATAACCGAGCTTTTTGCTGAGTTTGGCATTTTGTCGGTGGAAAAAATGTACGTTGCGGGAAACACCACAATGCTGCATATCTTTTTCGGTGTGGATTGCTCCTCGCTCGGTGTGTGCCCGTATACTCCCGTATTTTTGGAAGAAAAAACGGTTGATGGCGCGTCGCTCGGCCTTGAATCTATCAATGAGATAATCACCCTGCCCGGCATTTCCGCATTCGTTGGTGCGGACGTTGTTGCGGGGCTTGGATACGTAAAAAAACCGCAGGTCGGCAAATATTCTCTGCTTATCGATCTCGGCACAAATGCGGAGACCGTGCTGTTTGGAGAGGAGAAATTCCTTTGTGCGACAGCGGCGGCAGGTCCGTGCTTTGAGGGGGCGAATATCTCATCCGGTATGAGCGCGACCGTCGGTGCCGTGTGTGCCTTTAGCGGCGGCAAATACTCCGTTATCGGCGACGTGGAGCCGGAGGGTATCTGTGCCACGGGACTTGTGGACATAGCCGCAGAGCTTGTAAAAAAAGGCATTGTGGACGATAGCGGATATATGGAGACGGATTTTGTTATATCCGAGGAGGTCAGCCTTACCCCCGCCGACATTCGCGAGCTTCAGCTTGCAAAATCCGCCGTGCGCTCCGCTGTGGAATGCCTTATTCTCCGCGCGGGAATTGGGTACGGGGATATCGAGGCGATGTACGTTGCGGGTGGCTTTTCCGCTGAACTGAATTTTGAAAATGCCGCGTTCATCGGTCTTTTCCCGCAGCAGCTGATCGATAGGGCTGTATGTGTGAACAATTCAAGCTTGCTCGGAGCGGTGAAATACGCTTGCGACGGAATAGACCTAAAGGAAATTACCGCTTCGGCGGAATATATCGACCTCGGTGCCGATGGCGCGTTCAGCAATTTGTTTTTTGAAAATATGGCATTTTAGATACCGAAAAACGGAGGAAAAGATATGCTTCAGATCGTAAAAACAGAAAAAGGTCACGTAATTACCGAAAATGGAAGGGAATATGCCCTTATCCCTGCGGTGGAGGGGGCGCTTGACAGCTTCGAGCAAATTGAGGCGGGCGCATGGCATTGGCATCGCAAGACCGCAGTGCCCGTGGACAATATGCGTATGGAGGCTATTCTCCTTGGCGGTGCAACCTTTACTATGGTACCCTCTGTCAGCTATAACGGCAACGGATGGGGCAAAACGCCCGAATACGTCGGTGACAGAGCCGAGGACGGAACTCCGTGGTCTTGGGCATCTCACCGCGTTACCATACCCTCTTGTACCTACAGCGAAAACGATGAGATAAGCCTTGCCCTTATGGCGGAGCCGAACAGCAATTCCGCTTGCTCGCTCTATAAGACCGCGGAGGGGCAGAAGCACGTGCTCATATTCCCCGAGGAGGAAAAGCCGAAGACCCTGCACCGCCATTTCTGGGGCGAGCCGTTCCAGGGAGAAATGGAGCCGACCTGTGACTTTGAGGGTATAATCGTTGCCGCCGTTTCCGACGGGGCAAAGCATCGCTACAAGGTTTTGCTTGATTTTGCTTGGCGTTATTACGGCCACGAGATAAAGCCCCCGTTCAGCGCAAAGGAGCTTTACAGACTTTCCGTTGCCTATGCGCGTTACCTCCTGCAAAAGGAGCGCGACGGCTTTATCGGCTTTACAAGCGGTGCGCAGTGGCTTCCCAAGCTTAACGGCTATCAGAAGTCTGAGCACGGCTACGAGCTTGGTTGGGTTGGACAGAATGCGTCCTTTGCAACCGCATTCATTTATGATTACATAGCAAACGGCGATAAGGAAAACCTCGATATCGGCCTTGCCGTGCTTGACGGATGGCTTACCAAGGGTGTTGTAAACGATAAATTTATTAACGCACATAAGAGATATAATACGGAGCCGAATCCGCTGCTTGATCTGCCCTTTGAAACTATGACAAAGGAGGATCTCGACCCGTGGGAATTCCCCGAGGGACTGCTTGAGGGAATTATTTGCAGAAGACTCGGCAAGCCGCGCCCCGCGCCTACGGGCAAGCCCCTGCCTCCCGGAAGCGATGCCTGCAATCTCGGTACCGGTGCGGAGGGATATTTTGAAGCGTACGATCTGCTTAAGAGCATCGGAATCGACAGACCCGAGTACCTCAAGTGGGCACTCAAGACCTGCGATTTTGCGCTTGAAAGTCAGGATGAAAACGGCTGCTTTGCAAAGTCTTGGGATTACGAAGGAAACGTAAAGTCCAAGAAGGGAACTATCGGCTGCTTCCTCATTCTGCCGCTTATTAACGCGTATAAGCGCACGGATGATAAAAAGTATCTCGATGCTGCCACGCGCGCATTCGATTTCTATTACGAGGAGCTTGAGCGCGAGGGATATACGACTGCGGGTGCGCTTGATACGTACAGCATAGATAAGGAGTCCGCTTCTCCTCTTCTGCGCGATGCGCTTGCGCTTTACGAGGCAACGGGCGATAACAAGTACGCCGTATGTGCGGAAAAAATCGCTTGGTATCTCTGCACGTGGATGATGCACTTCACCGTGGATTATCCCGAGGACTGCCTCATTGCTAAGCTGAAGTACGATACCTTCGGCGGTACAAGCGTGTCAACGCCTCATAACGCACTTGATCAGTATGCGCTTCGCGACGTGCTGTCGTTTATGAAGCTTTCCGAGATAACGGGCAATATTCAGTGGCGCGAGCGTGCGGTAACCTTCTGGTGCAACGCTTGCCAGGGCATATCGGACGGAACGCTGTTTATAAACGGCCGTCTGCGCCCCATCGGCTCGCAGGACGAGGCGATATTCCACACTCGTTGGGGCAGACACACTGTTCCGCCCTTCACCCCCTCACAGTGGCTTGCATCGTGGCCGTGTGCGTTCAGACTTGAAAATTTGCGTTGGCATAAGGATTGGAGCCTCTTTGACGAGGGTCTGACGAATATTACCAATGCGGTAAAATAAGCAAAGCAAGGAAGGATATATGACAGAGGTTGTGGCTGCCCTCATATGGGACGCGAGAAACGAAAGATTTATGATCTGCCAACGCCCCGAGCATAAGGCTCGCGGACTTCTTTGGGAGTTTGTAGGCGGAAAGGTAGAGGCGGGGGAGAGCGATAAGCAGGCGCTTATCCGTGAATGCCGCGAGGAGCTTGGCATTACCCTTACGGTGCAGGAGCTGTTTGCCGAGGTGGTGCATGAGTACTCTGATATTACGGTGCATTTAAAGCTATATAACGCCTTTATCGCTTACGGCACGCCGATTCTTTTTGAGCACAAGGCGTTCCGTTGGATAACCCCCGACGAGATTCCGAAGTACGAATTTTGCCCCGCGGATACGGAGCTTTTGGAAAAGATAAAGGAAGCATATGGCGGCAGATGATATGAAAAGCATTCTTGTGACCGGTGCGTGCGGAGGAATGGGCAAAGCCGCCGTACGCCTGCTTGCCTCGGAGGGCTACCGTGTTTTTGCGCTTGACGTGCGCACGTGCGAGATGGGGGAGAACGTTATCCCCGTCATAGCGGACGTCACAAATGCGGATAGCGTGCGCTCGGCGCTTGAGACTGTCAGCGAACACACCGACAGGCTTGATGCCATCGTGCATTATGCGGGGATATATATGCTTGATTCCTTTGCGGAAGTTGATGAGGATAGTCTTGCGCGTATCTTTGGCGTTAATCTTTTCGGTGCTATGCAGGTAAATAAGGTCTTTTTGCCGCTTCTTACACGTGATTCGCGCATAATTATCACAACAAGCGAGCTTGCACCGCTCGATCCTTTGC
>JAFOAB010000119.1 GCA_017382555.1 Clostridia bacterium | reverse complement strand
GCGGCTTCCACCACCGACTTTATCCAGAGTATCGTAATGACCGTCGCACAGCTTGTTGTTATCGGCTTTGGCGGTGCTGCCTCCAACGGCTTTGGTGAGATATTTGCAAACGTTAAGAGCCTTAACGGCTTTACCGACCTCTTCAAGGGCTTTAACGTAGCAACCGGCGAGACGATGTCCTACGGTGCGCTTCCCATAGTATCCACCCTTGCGTGGGGTCTCGGTTACTTCGGTATGCCCCACATCCTCCTCCGCTTTATGGCAATTGAGGATAAGGATAAGCTCAAGACCTCCCGTCGCATTGCTTCCGTTTGGGTCGTTATCTCCATGGCTGCCGCTATCGTTATCGGTGTAGCGGGCTACACCCTTATGAAGAACGGAATCGTTCCCACCTACTCCGGTGCTTCCGCGGCTGAGACCATCATCGTTGACGTTGCAAAGGTAATAAGCAGCTACGGCTACATTCCCGCTGTTGTTGCAGGTATTATCATTGCGGGTATTCTTGCATCCACCATGTCCACTGCGGATTCCCAGCTTCTTGCGGCGGCATCCAGCATCTCCGAGGACCTTATGAAGGACGCATTCAAGGTTAAGCTTAGCGAAAAGAAGTCTATGATCCTTGCGCGTGTTTCCGTTGTGGTGATCTCCGTTATCGCCGTGTTCCTCGCGCTTGATCAGAACAGCTCCGTATTCCGTATCGTTTCCTTTGCTTGGGCGGGCTTTGGTGCCACCTTCGGACCCGTTGTCCTCTTCGCCCTTTTCTGGAAGCGCACAAACAAGTGGGGCGCACTTGCGGGTATGCTTTCCGGCGGTATTACCGTATTCGTTTGGAAGTTCATCGTGCGCACGGCGTTTGCAGGCTCTGTACTCGATATCTACGAGCTGCTTCCCGCATTCATTGTTTCCTGCGTATTCATCGTTGCCTTCTCGCTTCTTAGCGCAAAGCCCTCTGCTGAAATTGAGGAGCAGTTCGAACTCGCTAAAAAAGCATAAAATACTAATGGCAGACAGCGGTAATGCTGTCTGCCATTAATGCAAAAGGATGTTAGGCCTTTTATGAGACATTCTATGAAATTAAACCCCGAGCCGTTTGAGCTTATCAAAAGCGGCAAAAAGACAATAGAGCTTCGCTTGTATGACGAAAAGCGACGTGCTGTACGTGTTGGTGATGCGCTTGAATTTACCTGCACCGTCAGCGGTGAGGTTCTTTTGAAAAGAGTAAAGGCACTGCACGTTTTCGCCTCTTTTGCGGAGCTTTATGCCGCTCTGCCGCTTGAAAAATGCGGATATACCGAGGAAAATATCGTGTCTGCCTCTCCCTCCGATATGGAGAAATATTACTCCCGCGATGAGCAGGCGGGATTTGGCGTTGTGGGAATAGAATTGGAATGAAAAGCTTGAAAAAAATGCTTTGCGGCATAAAACCGTTAAGCTGCATTATTATTGCGCTAAGCGGCGTATTTCTCGCCTTTGGGCTTTATAACGTCCATTCGCTTTCCGGCGTGACTGAGGGCGGAATACTTGGACTTAACCTACTGCTCGAATATTGGTTTAATATTTCCCCCGCTGTTACGAATTTCGTTTTCAGTGCGATATGTTATTTTATCGGCTGGCGCACGCTTGGCAGAAAATTCATCATTTATTCCGCTGTGGCGGCGGCAAGCTTTTCCGCCTCCTATGCGGTGCTTGAGCGCTTTCCGCAGCTTTGGCCACAGCTTTACGAAATGCCCCTCGTTGCCGCGATTTTGGGTGCCGTATTCGTTGGCGTCGGCACAGGTGTTGCCGTGCGATGCGGTGGCGCCCCTTGTGGGGATGATGCGCTGGCAATGAGCATATCAAGGGCATTTGGCATCAAGGTGCAGTGGGCATACCTTATAACGGATATGACGGTGCTGCTTTTATCACTTACCTACATTCCGCTCGGAAGGATCGTGTATTCGCTTATAACGGTAATTCTCTCGGGACAGATAATAGGGCTTATACAAAAAATAGGTGAAAATAAAAAGGGGCTGTAAAGAAACACAAGTTTCTTTACAGCCCTAAGGGGATAGGAAAAAATGGCCGGAACGGGCAAACATCCACCCGATAGGCGTATATTATACGTCGAGGGTGGATTTTGTC
>JAFOAB010000118.1 GCA_017382555.1 Clostridia bacterium | reverse complement strand
GCTTACAACGGGACAGCCAAGCGCATTTGCGAGTGCGTCCGTATCTATTTGGTTTCCTTTTTCTCGTTCGCGTCTGTTTTGTTAAGGGCAATAACAACGGGTATGCCCAGCTCAAGCAGCTGTGTGGTGAAAAACAGGGAACGGCTCAGATTCGTTGCATCAACTATATTGATGATAACGTCGGGTCTTTCGTTTTGCACGTAATCACGTGTTACGCTTTCCTCCGATGTAAACGGGGACATGGAGTAAGCGCCGGGCAGGTCTACCGCAACAAGCTCGTTTTCTCCCGCGTAGCTTTTTTTGATACGGGCTTCCTTCTTGTCAACCGTAACGCCCGCCCAGTTGCCAACCCTTTCGTTTTGTCCCGTAAGGGCGTTATACATCGTTGTTTTTCCGCTGTTGGGGTTACCAGCAAATGCAATGCGCATAGCATTCTCCTTAAAATAAATGATAGTTAGCAAGCGCTAACCGAGGTGTAAAAAAAGTAAAAAACCGCGTTATTCCACAGCAATGGCGGATGCAAGCGCGTTATCAATGCTGTATCTGCCGTCCTTTATGGCAACGATACATCCGCCTCTGCGGCGGCTGATGACGGTAACGGATTCACCGCTGTAGCAGCCAAGGCTGAAAAGAAAGCCCTCAAGCTCGCTGTCATTGGTGGATATTTTTGTGATGAGATATTCCTTGCCGATAGCGGCATTTCTCAAGCTCATATAAGCCTCCGAATATTTGGAATTTGAGTTAGCATATGCTAACTGCCCATATATGATAAACCAAATTTTGCCTTTTGTCAACACATTATTGTCAAAAAAATCGTTTTTGTTATAAGTGTATAAAACACTTGCGTTATCGGCAGAGAGATGTTATACTTTATGTATTAAGATTAGCGAGGTCATTTATGGAAAAACTAAAGCTTAAGCTTGAAAATTATTGGTATCATTACAAGTATCACACGCTTCTCGGTCTTTTGGCTCTTGTGGCCTGCCTTTTTGCACTTGTGCAGTGTTCCGGCAACGAGGAGTATGACATTCATATTACATACGCAGGTCCCTGCCGACTGTATGATGGCGATCTTGAGGATGGAGCGGCGGCATTTGCTGCTGTGCTTGGTCGCGATCTTACGGGCGACGGCAAGGTAAAGGCAAGCTTCAACCGCATTTTTTATATGACAAACGAGCAGATACTTGCACAGCTTGATTTGGATCCTACCTTCTCCGTACCATCCCAAAAGGAGAATTTTGAAAAGTTCTGCCGTGAGTTTGAGGCGGGGGATACCGTTATTTGGCTTGTTGACCCCGCGCTTTATGCCGAGTACTCAAAAACGGACGATTGGGTATCCATGCTTGAGGTGCTCGATAAGGAAACGTGGTGGGCACTTACGGAAACGCTTCCCGAGGGTAGCTTTGATCAGTACAGCATCCGCCTTTCGGAGACCGAATTTGGACGTACCTTCTTCTCCTATCTGCCCGAGGATACCCTGCTTTGTATGAGAAGAAGCTCCAATTATACTGCTATGATGGGTCAAGAGGAATCGGGTGAGCAGTACGACAGAGGCGCCGAGGTGTTCCGCGCTATATTTGAGTACGGAAAATAAGTAACATAATTTACGGCCTTTCATAATATATTATGGGAGCGGAAAACGCCCCGTAAACAGTTCGGTGTCATTAAAGCACAACCGCCGAGATCCTTCACTTCGCCGTCCTTTCTGTCATTCTTGAGCGAAGCGAAGAATCTAAAGGACGGCTTTGTTCGAGGATGACCGGCGGTCTGCTCCATGTGGCATCGGCAAACTCTTGGAGGTTATTATGGATTGCCTTAACAACGTATTCGGTAACAACAACTGCGCTTGCACCTGGCTTATCATCGCCATTCTCGCCATCCTCTTTATTTCCTGCATCTGCGGTTAAGATAGTACAATAAAAACGCGGCTGTCCCACGGACAGCCGCGTTATTTTTATTTCAGAAGCTCTTTTGTGGATTCCTCTTCAAACTGCTTGGTGTAAAGGGAGTGGTAATGTCCCTTTGCATTCATCAGCTCGGTATGCGTACCGCGCTCTATGATCTTACCGCCGCTTACAACGAGGATAATATCCGAATTGCGTATGGTGGAAAGGCGGTGCGCGATAACAAGAGACGTTCTGCCGTTCGTTATCTCCTTTATGGCGGATTGTATCCTGCCCTCGGTTATCGTGTCAACGCTTGCGGTCGCCTCGTCAAGGACAAGGATACGCGGGTCTGCAAGTATTGCGCGTGCAAAGGAGAGCAGCTGCTTCTCACCGGTGGATAGCAGATCTCCGCCCTCGCCTACCTCGCTTTCAAGTCCCTTTTCCATCTTGGCAACGATGTCATCGGCGCTTACGCGCTTAAGAGCTGCCATAATATCCTCTTCCGTTGCGTTCGGGTTTCCGTAGCGCAGATTTTCCGCAACGGTGCCGGAGAACAGATGCGGTGTTTGCAATACGTAGCCGATGCTCGAATGCAGCCAAAGCTGAGAGCGTTCGCGGGCATCTCTGCCGTCGATAAGCACCTTGCCCTCCGTAGGCTCAAAGAAGCGGCAAACGAGGTTGACGAGCGTGGATTTGCCCGCACCCGTTTCGCCTACAATGGCAACACTGCTGCCCTGCGGTATCTTGAGATCAAAATGCTCAAGGATATATTCATCGCCGTCGGGGTATTTGAAGGTAACGTCG
>JAFOAB010000117.1 GCA_017382555.1 Clostridia bacterium | reverse complement strand
CCATTCTTATCATAACAGATGCGGAAAGCGGAATGGGCGATTATCTTGTTGGGTATCACAACGCCGTGGGATGTACGGGTGACGAGAAATACGCCTATGCGTTCGGTAAGGCAACAGCCGTTACCGCAAGAAAAATGGGCTATAACGTGGTTTGCAACCCCATTCTTGACATAAAAAACAACGGATGGGTACGCGCATACGGCTCGGATAAGCATATGATTGCGAGAATGGCGGCGGCTGAAACGAGAGGAATGCATGACGGCGGCGTGCTTACCGTCGGAAAGCACTATCCAAGCGGAAATAACCCCAAGGAAATTGATTCGCATATGGCAGAGGCTGTATCTTATCAGACCGAGGAAGAACTTGTGGATTACAGCCTTTACGCTTATATCGAACTTATAAAAGAGGGACTTCTTGACGGACTTATGTCGGCGCATCACCGATTTGTCAATATTGACCCCGACGCGCCCGCAAGCCTTTCTAAAAAAATGCTTGATATTATCAGGGAACACGGCTTTGACGGATTCTTTATTACCGATGCGCTTTGTATGATGGGTATCCGCGCCAAGTACGGAGCCGACCTGTCACAAGGACTTTCGGTAGCCGCAGGCAACGATTTGGTAAACGTTTACGACTGGAGAGCCAAGTTTAACTACGAGGCGACTGTTACCTGCTATGAAAACGGAATTATTACCGATGAGCGTCTTGATGAAGCGGTAAAGCGCGTACTTGCTGCGCAGCATAAGGCGTTGATGCTTGAGAAAACAAGCGCTAAAGAGCTTACCGAGGAAGAGGAATATCTTGCAAAAAATGTAGACCGAGATGCGGTTTATGCGGTGGTTGATAATGAGATCCCAACCTCAATATCCCGTGACGGAAAGCACTTTTTCGCCTTGATGATAAGAAATGAGGAGGGCGTAGGCGCAAACGGTGAGGTTGCCGTTGATACCTTCAGCAACGGCTGGCTTTATCCCTCAAAGGTAACCGAGAAGATCAAGGAGCTTTTTCCAAACTCAAAGGTTTACGCTTTCCACCAATTTCCAAGACAAGTACACAATATGCGCATATTGAGTGATTCTATAGATTATGATGACGTTATCTTCTTAACCTTCAGCGAACCGCTTGCCTATACGGGAAGCGAACACCTTACAAGGCGTGTGGAAACGCTTATAGAGGCTATGCAGTATACCGACAGAATATCTACGCTGATTCACTTCGGAAACCCCTGCGTTCTTGAAAATCTTCCCCATATTCCGCGCTGTATTTTCGGCGGACTTTCGGAAAAGTCGGTAAATGCTTCTCTTGAAGTCCTGGCGGGTGAGTATGAGGCAAAAGGTGTTCCGACATACGACTTTAAACTCAATTAGATTTTGGCTGTTTAACAAACTAAAAGGAGAAATTTTCATGAACGAATTGGATTGGTTTTACTTTCGTTGCTTATGCTGGCTTCCTGTGGCGGTGCTTCAATTCAGATAGGTGACGTAACAAGCCTTATGGTTAAGGATATAGGCACTTACGAAACCGCTCCGTCGGATATCCAAACTGTAAAGTGATTTTTAATTTAATCTAATCTGTTCTTTTAATAAAAATCCCCCAAAGGAGTGGTTTCGAATCGCTCCTTTGGGGGAATTGTATTATTTTTATATTTATATTATCATATAGTCATCAACT
>JAFOAB010000116.1 GCA_017382555.1 Clostridia bacterium | reverse complement strand
TGACAGCAGAATGTACAGACAGGATATTACCGGTAGTATGGCGCATGCCGCTATGCTTGCCGCGAAAAACATTATAAGCGATGCGGAGGCAGACGAGCTTATCGCGGGTCTGGAGGGTATTCTTGCCGATCTCGAGAGCGGCGCACTTGTTTTTGATATGGAGTGCGAGGACATACATATGTTCGTGGAGCAGGTGCTTACCCAGCGCATCGGCGACGTGGGCAAAAAGCTTCACACCGCAAGAAGCCGTAACGACCAGGTTGCGCTTGATATCAGAATGTATCTCAGAGATGAAATAGACACCATCCGTGCGCTCATAAAGCGCCTTTGCGGTGTGCTTTGTGACGTAGCGGAGGAGCATAAGGCAAGCATTATGCCCGGCTACACCCATCTGCAGAGAGCGCAGCCCATTACCTTCGGCCATCATCTTATGGCATACGCAATGATGCTTCTGCGCGATGCGGACAGACTTTCCGACTGCAGACGCAGAATGAACCTTTCACCCATCGGATGCTGTGCGCTTGCAGGTACCACCTACGATACCGACCGCCGCTTTGAGGCGAAGAGGCTTGGCTTTGACGGAATCTGCCTTAACTCTCTTGACGGAGTTTCGGACAGAGATTTCTGCGCAGAGCTTATGAGCGATATTGCGGTGCTTATGATGCACCTTTCCCGTTTTTCCGAGGAGATAATCCTTTGGTCGAGCTGGGAGTTTAAGTTCATTGAGCTTTCCGATACCTTCTCCACCGGCTCTTCCATTATGCCGCAGAAGAAGAACCCCGATATGGCGGAGCTTGTAAGAGGAAAGACCGGTCGCGTATACGGCGATCTTATGGCGCTTCTCACCACCCTCAAGGGTCTTCCCCTTGCTTATAACAAGGATATGCAGGAGGATAAGGAGGGCGTGTTCGATGCGGTCGATACCGTAAAGATGTGCCTTGAGGTGTTCTGCGGAATGGTAGGCACCATGAAGGTTCGCACCGACAATATGAAGAAGGCGGCGCAGACCGGCTTTATCAACGCAACCGACCTTGCCGACTACCTTGTAAAGAAGGGAATGCCCTTCCGCAGTGCGTATAAGATCTCCGGCAAGATAGTTGCGGAGTGCATTGCAAACGGTCGCGTGCTTGAGGATATGCCTCTTGAGGATTATCGCGCACACAGCGAGCTGTTTGATAGCGATCTTTATAACGAGATCTCGCTTGAGACCTGTGTTGCAAAGCGCATAAGCGAGGGCGGAACGTCCGTTGAAAGCGTTGAAGCGCAGATTGCGTTCGTTAAAAACGAAGCAGAGAAAATATAAAAAAAAGCTCCCAAGGGGTGCCTGCGATAGAGCAGTAAACCTGCAAAACCGGGAAAAGGATAGAGAATTTTTACGTTCTCTATCCTTTTTTGCTTAACAGGCTTTGCATTTGCCTCTGCAAATACAATAATAGTGATATGCCTTCGCTACGCTTGGCGTGATATTACTCGCTGCGCTCGTAGCGATATTGCTCCCTTTGGTCGCAGCGATATTATATTCGCCTTGACATTTTCGCGCGCGGAGCGCATATCGCTGCCGTAGGCAATATCGCGCACTTGTGCATATCGCTCGCCGAAGGCGAATATAGCTGTGGCACCTGCTATATAGTAGGTGCCACAATCGGGCAATGATATTGAGTTAAGCCGGCCGCCCGTCATCCTTGAGTGCAGAGTCTGCAAATAGATTCTTCGCTTCGCTCGAGAATGACGTTTGCGGACTCGCAGCGAAGGATATGCGGTCGGCTTCTGCTTGAAAAATTGCTTGCGGGGAGCTTTTTTGTTGCCTTAAATATTGATTATATAAATTTATAGTAGTATAATTATAAAGATATAATTTTGTAAGGAAGTGAGATCATGATCAAAAGACTTGCGAGGTGTGTCGGTGAGTTTAAGAAGCCCGCGATACTTACCCCGCTGTTTATCATGGGAGAGGCGATAATAGAATGCCTTATGCCGTTTATTATCTCCAATCTCATCAACGACATTGAAGCCGGCTGCGGCCTTGACAGTATAGTTAAGCGCGGACTGATACTTCTTTTGATGGCTGTTATTTCCCTCGGCTTTGGCTGGGCGGCATCCTTTACCGCAGCAAGAGCCTCTGCGGGATTTGCGAAAAATCTCCGCCGCTCCATCTTTGGAAAGATTCAGGCCTTTTCGTTTGAAAATATCGACAGATTTTCAAGCGCGTCTCTTGTTACCCGTATGACAACGGACGTTGCAAACGTGCAGATGAGCTTTATGATGATCATCAGAGGCGCCATCCGCAGCCCGATGATGCTTGTATTCTCCGTAATTATGGCGTTTATTATGGGCGGACCTCTTGCAATGCTGTTCGTTGTTGTTATTCCCGTGCTTGTCGGCGGTCTTCTGCTTATCGCAAAGAAGGCAATGCCCGCCTTCCGTTCCGTATTCCGCAAGTACGATAAGCTCAACGAGTCCATCGAGGAAAACGTTGCGGCTATGCGCGTTGTTAAGGGCTTTGTGCGCGAGGAGCACGAGAAGAAGAAGTTCTCCTCCGCATCCGACGATATTCGCCGCGATTTCACAAAGGCAGAGCGTATAGTTGCATTCAACGATCCGCTTATGCAGATGTGCGTGTACTTTAATATGGTATTCGTTATGTTCGTCGGCGCAAAGCTTATCGTTTCCAATTCCGGTGCTACCATCGGTGTCGGTCAGCTTTCCGCAATGCTTACCTACGGTATGCAGGTGCTGATGTCGCTGATGATGCTCTCGATGATCTACGTTATGGTAACTATCTCCGCGGAAAGCGCCCGCCGTATCGACGAGGTGCTTTGCGAGGAGCCCGCTATTACCAACCCCGCAAATCCCGTTTTCGAGATCAAGGACGGCTCCGTGGAATTTGATGGCGTAAGCTTCAAGTATTCCGCAGAGGCGGAAAAGTATGCGCTCTCTAACGTGCGCCTAAAGATAAATTCGGGCGAGACCGTCGGTATTATCGGCGGTACGGGCTCCGGTAAATCCACGCTCGTTCAGCTTATCTCCCGCCTTTACGATACTACGGAGGGTAGCGTAAGAGTAGGCGGCGTGGACGTAAAGGAGTACGATC
>JAFOAB010000115.1 GCA_017382555.1 Clostridia bacterium | reverse complement strand
GCCCACCAGTCCATTGCAACGGTACGCAGCTGTATTTCGACCTTCATCATGCGCTTTTCGCTTGCAAGGAATATCGGAACCTCGATTATAAGGTGCAGGCTTCGGTAGCCGTTCGGCTTCGGGTTTTCTATGTAATCGGTGCGCCTTATCAGCGTCACGTCGTCCTGCGAAAGGAGGGATTCCGCAATGGAATACACATCCTCTCTGAAGGCACAAATTACTCTGAGCCCCGCAACGTCGTATATGTTTTCGGCAAGCGCATCAAGAGTGAAGGGAAGATCCCTGCGCTTTAACTTGCCCCTGATGCTGTCTATGCTTTTAATTCGGCTCTTTATCGCAGTTATTGGGTTGCGGTCATATCGCATGGAGTATTCTTCGTTGAGAACGTTTAATTTCGTTTCAACTTCCATCATAGCACAACGGTAATATGAGATAAGGTCGAAGAATGCTCTCGTCTTCTGCTGCATCCATTCAACGGTATCCTCATCCATTAGCTCTTTTAGCTTTTCGCGTATTTCACCGTCGCTCTGTACGAGCTCAGCAGTTTCTTTTTCGTCCATTTTCTGCTCCAAGAAAAATTTATCCATTTTACTGTATTATAGAACATGTTTATGAAAAAGAAAACATATTTTTGTTAAATTTCTATGAATTTTCAAACAAAAAATGCTTCCCAAGCGAATTGGGAAGCATTTTTGTACTTTTTACCATCTTTCGTCTACGGTTATTACCGTTGCATCCGTGATCACAAGCCTGCCCGTATATTTAAGGCTTAAGGTATTTTCGCCCTTCTTGAGCACTATCGGAATAAGCACGCAATCCGCGGCGATGTAGCCTGCAGGGGCGGTCGCAGTCTTGTAGAATGCGGCAGTTCTGTAAGACTTTCTGTTAAGCGTGATCTCGGCGGTGAGGAACGCGGCGGAGCTGTTTGAAAACTCCAGCTTCAAATACGCCTCCTTGTCCGTTTCCGATTCAATGACAAAGGATACGCCGTTCATATAAATTCCGTTGTCAGCCTTGTTGTTTACGGTAACGGTACCCACCGACGTTTCCTCGATGCGGTTGAGGAGGAACTGGTCGATCACCGCATAGTCAGTCGTACGTGTGGGCTTGAATATAACGCCGATCTCCATCGTTTCCGCGGTTGCTTCAAATATAAGCGAGCGTCTTACGGATTTCTGCGCCTCGTAAACGGAGGTGCCCTCTGTTTTATTTACGGAAACGCTTGTGCCGATTCCTGCGGCTCTTGCAAATATGTGGGTAACTGCAGTTGCCGTTTCGTTAACGTAAAGTGTAAGCTTATAGGTGCTGCCGACCTTAAGTCCGCTTACGGTGGTATAAAGCTCGGTTTCGCCGGTAAGCTTTGCGGCGTTAAGTCCCATTGTTGCAAGTGGGCTTATCTCTGCGGTGCCGATTACGGTAAAGCCGTCAAGGTTGCCGTTTTCAAAGCCGCAGTTCGGTATTTTAATACCCTCGGAGGTGCCAAGCTGCTCTGTGGGGATGTAATAATTCGTATCGTCGATTTTTCCGCCGTTTTCGATAAGCACGCTTTCAAAATTCTTTACGAATTTTGCAACTATATCGGCAATTGCCATTCTTTCCTCAAGCTTGCCTGCGTGCATATAATTGCCCTCCTCACATCCGGGGATGGGGAGGTTTACGATAACTCCCTTGCCGTCCTGCCAGATAACAGTGTTTACCTCCTCGGGCAGTACGTCCATACCCTTCATAACGCTGAGCACGGTAAGCGCAATTCCGCAGGTGGTCTCGCAGTCATAGCCCGCAAGGGAGCCAATTTTGCAGGTCTTTTCGTAATC
>JAFOAB010000114.1 GCA_017382555.1 Clostridia bacterium | reverse complement strand
CGGCTCCGTTACCGGCTCTGTCGCAGGCTCGGTCGTCTCCGCCATCGACTCGTCGGTGGCAGGCTCGGTTACTTCAACCGTAACGTCACCTTCTTGCCTCGGCTCATCGGTAATAACGGACTCGGTGGTGATAACGGCATCGGTGATAACAGCGGCATCGGTGTACAAATCATCGCTCACCCTCCCATCATCCCTTGTAGCATATCTGAAGGACACCGCAACAACAGCCATAACGGCAATGATAACGGATACCATCAGCAGTAACATATCAAAACGCTTTTGCTTACGCATATAAACCTCTATTTCAACTCGAGAATGGTAACGCCAGCATCGCCCTCGCCATGAGCACCAAGTCTGAACGAAGCGATACGGCAATCACCCTTAAACCACGACCAAAGATAGGTGCGCAATGCACCGGTGCCCTTGCCGTGGATAATACGTACGGAACGAATATTTGCCATCATTGCATCGTCTATATACTTATCGCACATAAACCAAGCATCATCCGTAAGCTGACCGCGAAGATCAAGCTCGGGCGAAAAGCCGCTTGACGTGGTAACGCGATGAACACTTTTCTGTTCCTTTTGCTTAGGCTTTTCCGACTTATCGAGCAGTCGGAGATTAGTAACACTTGTACGCGTAACAACGGCACCGCACTGTATGCGAACGTTGCCGGAACGATCGGGATCCTCAAGAAGTATACCGTGCTTACCTATATTACGCATTTTAACCTCATCGCCCTTTTTAAGTGCGCGGGGTAATACGTAATCATCATCGGGATCGCGATTGATAGCGGCGGCATCCTCCTCGCCCTTGCGCATAGCCTCGCGCAATTCCCTCTTTTTCCTTGCAAGCTCCTCGGCGGAAATATCCTTTGCCTTCTGCTTGCGAAGCTTTTCTATTTCATCAAAAACAAATTCTGCAGTAGCACGCGCGCTGTCAAGGGTCTGACGTACCTTAGTACGCGCCGCCTCGATCTCACGCTCCTTTTCCGCATTCAAGGCAGTGATCTTCTTTTCAGATTCTGCCTTGAAGCGTGTAAACGCTTCTCTTTCAGCGGCAAGCTCCGCTTTTATCTTCTCGGATTCCAGACGGGTTTCCTCAAGCTTCTCGATAACCGACTCAAACTTTTTAACGTCACCCGAAACCAGCTCGGATGCTCTGTCGATTATTGCAGCATCAATACCAAGCTTCCCCGCAATAGCAAATGCATTGGATTTACCGGGAGTTCCCATAATAAGCTTATAGGTGGGGCGAAGAGTTTCAACGTTAAATTCGCACGATGCGTTAACAACACCGTCGGTATCAAGAGCGTAGGATTTAAGCTCCGCATAATGAGTTGTTGCAGCGGTAAGCGCGCCCCTGCGTCTTACCTCCTCGAGTATTGCGGTTGCAAGCGCAGCACCCTCAACGGGGTCTGTACCCGCACCAAGCTCATCGAAAAGGATAAGCGATCTTTCACCGGCAGTTTTAATAATTTCCACTATGTTGACCATATGGGAGGAGAAGGTGGAAAGCGACTGCTCAATGCTCTGCTCATCTCCTATATCTGCACGAATGTGATCAAAAACACCGCAAACGGAATTCTCCGCCGCAGGAATATGAAGACCGGATTGAGCCATAAGAGTGAGAAGACCGAGAGTTTTAAGTGTAACAGTCTTACCGCCCGTGTTGGGACCTGTAATTACAAGTGTGTCAAGCCCGCCCGAAAGATCGACGTTGATAGGCACGACCTTGTCCTTATCTATAAGGGGATGGCGAGCAGAAAAGAGGGCGATCGTTCTTTCCTCGGAAAAGGAGGGGGTATTTGCACGCATTTCATAAGAAAGAGATGCGCAAGCAAAAACAAACGAAAGCTCCGTTATGTTTAGATAATTTCTGAAAAGCTGATTTGCGCAGCCGGCAACCTCGGAGGAAAATTCAGCAAGAATGCGCTCAATTTCTCTGGTTTCCTTATTTTCAAGCATACGAAGCTCGTTATTTGCTTCAAGAACTGCGGCAGGCTCAATAAACACGGTAGCACCGGATGCGGAGGTATCGTGTACAAGGCCCTTTACCTCGCTTCTGTGCTCGCTTTTTACGGGAACAACGTATCTGCCACCACGGGTAGTAACGATGTTCTCCTGAAGAAATTTGGAGCCTGCGCCGCTCATAAACTTATTGAGGGATTCCTTGATGCGGTTATTTGCATTGCGTATCTTGCGTCTTATTTCCGCAAGCTCGGGGCTTGCCTCATCCGCAATAAGATCCTCGGAAATAATTGCGGAATTAATTCTGTTTTCAAGATACTTGTTGGGCGTAAGACCTGCAAAAACATCGTCAAGACAGGTGTCAAACTTCTTGTCTGTTTCTATATAATCGGTAAGCTGACGAGCGGCGGAAAGCACACGCGCAATATCAAGCAGCTCTCTGCACGAAAGCACGGCGGATTTTTCCGCTCTGCCGACAGAATCGGAAATGTCGGTAACACCGCAAAACGGAGGCATACCCTTTGTGTCGCAAAGACGCTTTGCATCGGTAGTGCGTCTTTGGCGGCGCAATACCATTTCAAAATCATCTGTCGGCATAAGGGCAAGCGCTGCATTCGCTCCGCCCTTTGTAGGAGCGCACGATGCGAGCATTTCCTTCACCTTATCGTATTCAAGCACCTCAAGGGTGCGTTCGGTTATATTCATTAATTTTTGACCTCATGATAAAAGCTGAGAGTTTTGAATCCGCAATCAAGCTGCGCAAGCAGATACTTTTCACATATATCCGCAAGCGCATTCTCCTCATCCTCCGGCAATCGGAAGGAGAAGGGATTCTTGGTTTCGGGGGACGTAATATAGCGCATTGCATCGAGCTGAGTGCTTGTTACGGGCAACACCGATACGGGAATCTGAGTTTCCGCAAATAGCCTTCTTACACATCCGTCACAAAGACAAACGCCGCCAACTGTATCGAGATATGTAATATTCTCAACAACTCCGCAGCTACCGCATTCCTGAAGCTCGGGTGCAAAACCGCCGACAGCGACAGCAGAAAGCTCAAACACCGCCTTAATATGATCAAGCGCTTGCTTATCTCCGCAAAGCATATACAAAGTGTTGAGAGTAAGTCGCAAAAGCTCTACGTCGGCTTGTCCCTCAAGCGAAAGCTGCTCGGTTACGGATGCAACGTAGCAAGCAAGTGCAAGTCGCGGCAGATCTCTGCGCACCGAAAAGAAGCTCTCCGCTACCGATGCATCCCGAAGCCACTTAAAATCCCCCTTCACGGTAAAGGTGTATTCTCCGTATGCGAACTGTTGAGATGCGGACATAAGCTTGCTTTTCAGTGAGCGTGCGCCCTTGGCGGAAACGGTTAGCTTGCCGTATTCTGCTGTAAGAATGGTAAGAAGCTTATCATTATCGCCTACGTCGGTAGATCTCAAGACAAGCCCCGTACAGCTTGCAGAAACGGTTGACATATTAGTCCTTTCTGTATCCGAAGTTACGGACCGAGGTGGGATTATCGCGCCAGTTTTCCTTGACCTTTACCCAAAGATCAATAAACACCTTGCATCCGAAGAATGCCTCAAGATCCTCACGAGCTTTGGTACCTACAAGCTTAAGCGCGGCACCCTTGTGACCGATGATGATTCCCTTATGGCTCTCCTTCTCGCAGAAAATGTTAGCGCGAATGCGAAGCATTTCCTTCTCCTCAAGGAATTCCTCAACAACAACCGCAGTACCGTGGGGAACCTCTCTGTCAAGCGTGCGAAGAAGCTTTTCTCTGATTATTTCAGCGGCGATCTGTCTGTCGGGCTGATCGGTAATCATATCCTCGGGGAAAAGCCACGGCATCTCTACGGTGTATTTTTCCGCCTCTGAAAGAAGAATGTCTACACCCTGTCCGTTCTTTGCGGACATAGGTACAACTGCGGCAAAATCAAATTCTGCGGCATAAGCGGCAATCGTATCACCGATGTGCTTTGCATCGTACGCATCGGTCTTATTAATAACGAGAATTGCGGGAATCTCGCACTTGCGGATCCTGCCGAGAATCTTCTGCTCTATATCTCCAACACTGCCGTGAGGCTCAACGACGAGGATGGCAAGATCGGCATCACCGATAGCACCCTTTGCGGCATCTACCATATACTTACCGAGGTCTGTGCGCGGGGTGTGGATACCGGGGGTGTCAAGAAATACGTACTGCGTATCTCCCACGGTATGAACGCCCATAATTCTGTTACGGGTGGTTTGCGGTTTTTTAGAAACTATTGCAATCTTCTCACCGAGCACTGCATTAAGCAACGTGGATTTTCCCACGTTGGGACGTCCTACTATAGATACGTATAAAGCCTTCATTATTTAACCTCCGTTGTGTTCTTAAGTCCGAAGCCGCAAATTTCCGCAATGGAGCTTTGGCGCGCACGCATATCCGCCTCATCCTCTTCCCCCGTCTCGTGATCGTAGCCGAGAAGGTGAAGTGTGGAGTGAATTACAAGGAATGCCGCCTCACGCCGGAAGCCGTGCCCAAACTCCTCGCCCTGACTGCGCGCACGGGTAAGATTGAGAACTATATCGCCAAGCTCGACGGGACGCCCCGGAACGTCGGGATCGTTCTCATCAAACATAGGAAAGGAAAGCACGTCGGTTTCCTTATCTATATTACGGAACTCGGAATTAAGCGCCTTGATGCCCTCGCCATTGGTAAAGGTAACGGAAACGTTGCAATCACGCTTAAAATCCTCAAACTCCAAAGTACCGAGAATTGCTCTTCTTACAAGCATCTTAAGGTCGTAATTGACCTTTTCCTCGGTCTGCTCATTTGTAAAATATATCATCAACTTCATTGTCTGAATCCTCTTTTCACTCTATACTCGATTTTTGTGTCCTTTTCTCTTGCGTTGGACTTCTCATATTTTTCATACGCAAGAATTATCTTTTGCACGAGCTTGTGGCGCACCACGTCTCGCTCGGTAAACTTATGAATGGCTATATCCTCTATACCGTCAAGAATTTTGACCGCCTCGGCAAGACCGCTTCGTCTGCCGATATTAAGGTCGGTTTGCGTTAAGTCACCCGTTACGACAGCCTTAGAGTTATTACCGAGACGGGTAAGGAACATCTTCATCTGCTCCGGCGTTGTATTCTGCGCCTCGTCAAGAATAATAAACGAATCGTCAAGCGTTCTGCCGCGCATATAAGCAAGCGGCGCTATCTCAATCGTATTGCGCTCAAGATGCCTTGTGTAATTCTCGGCACCAAGCATCTCATACAGTGCATCATAAAGCGGACGTAGGTAAGGATCGATCTTGTTTTGAAGATCACCCGGCAAAAATCCGAGCTTTTCGCCTGCTTCAACAGCGGGGCGTGTCAGCACTATTCTGCTTATTTCCTTTGCCCTGAGCGCCTTGACCGCCATTGCAACTGCAAGGAAGGTCTTTCCGGTTCCCGCAGGTCCGATTCCGAGGACAACGGTATTCCCGCGTATCTTATCAACGTACTGCCTCTGACCGACAGTCTTCGGCTTGATGGGTCTGCCCTTTGCGGTAACGCAAACACAGTTATCATCAAATCCCGCAAGCTCGCTTTTTTTACCGTCCTTTACCATACCGATAAAGTATTCGACGGTCTGCTCACTTATCGTATCTCCATCTATTGCGGTATGCGAAAGAAGCTCGATGACCTCGCATGCGCCCTTAACGGAGCCGGAATCCTCACCGACGACGGAAACAGCATCCGCGCCGTCATCGGAGTTTGAACGGTTATATACTCTCACATCAAAGGCATCCTCAATCAGCGAAGCGTTCTTATCGAAGCTCCCGAATATTGCGGAGGTAATGCCGCCCGATGCCAAAAATACTGTTTTTTCTGCCATTTTTCCTCCTATCCGCCTATGGCTCGGCAGTAAAGGGTAAGCTTCTTGCTATATTTTCCTCGCATACAGCAAAAAGGGTGAGGGTCAAGCTGTCATCATCATAATTACAGATAAAGCGCTTTGATACAAGCTCCGAATCAGATTCCGAGAAAAGAAGCCCAAAAGCCTCCTCCTCTGCCAAGCAGCGAGCATCCTCGCGCGTAAGCAAAACCGTTTCAATGCTTTTCTCGGTGCTGTACTTTGCAGTATAATATACTGGCAATCTGAAGCCCCCGAAAATGCATATACTCCCTCTTTTATTGATTATATCACACTCTTGTTGCTCAAGTCCATATTTTATCGAAAAATTAATTGATTTTCCAAGCATTCCGAGCGAAAAACTTTGCATTTTCCCTCTTTTTACGGTTACATTTTCGCTTGCATATGGGGCATTTACCGTGATTACCCTTTCCGTCTGCGCATATACTCTTGCCGATGCATCGGTAAGTCTAATATCGCCATCACGCTCTTCTATTATTCCAGATACAAGCATATCTCCTTTTTTAACGGTCTCCCCTACCTTAACCATCGGTTGTCCGCGCTCGACAACTATTCCCGTAATTATTCCGTCATAAGCCGCAACGATATGCGAATATTCGTTTTTCGCGTCTTTTTCGGGCACTCTTTCAGCCTCAGAAACAATTACCTCCGCGCGCATACCATGAACGTTGACGCTCATCCAAGCAATTTCCTTTGATATCGACATTGCTTTTATCCTTGTCGCATCATTATCGATATCACGAATCCTTATCCCCTCATAAACTCCGCACACACTTAAGATATCCTTGATCTCTTCATCCGTTAATCGTGAATTCCCCGTAACGTCGATGACCCACAGAAGTGATGAGAAATAATTTATTAGCACGAAAGCAAGCAAACCACCGATAAGCAGCCCTATGCGCTTTCTGTATTTGTATATCCAACTTCGCTTTCTTATACTACAAACGCCGTTTGACGCAAGATAGCGGCGCAGCTCCGCCTCAAGCTCTGTGCTTACAAGGATAACTGTGTTATCCCCCTCACGCTCGGCGTGCACGAATTTACCTTTACGAATACCGTAATCAAGCACACAATTTACGCAATCGCTATCTGCAAGAAGCACGCATCGCCTATCCGGCAAAAAGAACCGCAATCCCATCATAATCAAACCGCCTCAAAGATGATTCCCGCTATTTTACCTGATATTTCTACCGAGCGATTCCCAAACGAGGTGCAGCAAAGTCCTTCGCCGTTAAAAAGCATCGCCCCTCCGCCTACAAGCCGTAACGAAATCTTATCGGGCGATGATATTTCAACGCCCTTTACACCTCCTACTATAGCTGCCCCCTTTGTACGCATTTCAAACGAAAAGGTCTGCACCTCCATTTGCTCATTGAACGCTCTCCATATATCCTTACCTCTCATACGATAGCTCCGTTCTGCATAAAAATATATAAAAGTAATTTTATATATTCTATGTTTCGGAGATTTGTTAAATGACAAAAGATAGGCGCAACACTATATTGCCTTTATTTATGGGTATAGGATTTTGTTTTTTATTTTTAACCCATTCGGATTGCTTATACAATGCGGCAACAGCCTCTATTAAATTACTAATCACCGCGGTGCTTCCCTTTTTGATACCCTATGCCGTTTTAT
>JAFOAB010000113.1 GCA_017382555.1 Clostridia bacterium | reverse complement strand
GTCGCTGTTTTCCTTTTTATAATGCCGATACGCGCGATGATACGAACGAAACGCGAGATGCTGGATTATGACGAAAATCACGGTAATATTGAACCCGATGCGCTTACCGAGATCGGTGCAACGGTATACACAAAGCGCACGTACGGAAAATACGTCGGTAGCAGCAAGTCACCCACTTACACCACGGTGTACGAAATAACATTTCTTACGGAGGACGGGGGCACCGCTGCTTATGAAGTAGCAAGAGAGCTTTACGATAGATTAGCAGAAGGCACTGCGGGCCGGCTCGTTACCCAAAGCGGAGAATTTTTCGACTTTGGTGACGGAGAAAGCATATAACAAAACAGATCAGAGAATCCGAGAATTCTCTGATCTGTTTTTACTTATTACTTATCTGCGTTCTTATTTGCGAACTTCTTATCTGCCATAGCCGCATACATGGAGAACTTCTTTATCTCCTCGGGGTCATAGGGGCGATAGTTGGTGCGAAGCAGGTCATGCTGCCACTTGTAGATATCAAGCTTTTCGCCTCTTGTATAGCGCTTCCAGCAAGCCTCCCACGGCTCGTGACCTCTGAACTTACCGTTTACAAAGCCCCAGTTGAACACACCGATATTGTTGTTGTAATAGATAGGAAGGTGAGTTGCCACGTTGTTGTGCTGTACTCTGTGGAGCCACTCGGTATTAAGCATAGGTCTGTCGTACTGACGAAGGAAGTCGATAACTCTTACAGAGTGATCGATTGAGCCGTAATCGTGGTAGCTTATGATATCGGAAAGCTCGATTGCGGTCTTCTCCTCCTCGGTGAGGATGTTGGACTTAGGCATTCTCCACACGTCGGCACAGAGAGGCTGAATGGGATCGTAGGAACGGAAGATCTCAAATGCGCGCTTCATATGAGGAACGCTGAGAGTGCCGCGGTTGCTGTTGCCGGGCTCGTTCCAGATGTTCCAAACGATAACACGCTCGTCCTTTGCATAGCGGCTTGCGAGATCGTCAACGTACTGATAGAACTTTTCTGCAAGCTCGGGCTCGTCTACGGGGCTGTAAAGAGGCTCGGGCTTAGCCGCGGGCGCGGTAGGTGCGGGCTCTGCGGGCTCGGTGCAGGGGAACACACCGGGAATCATCTTATAATCATTCGAGAAGGAGCCGTGGAAGAGACCGTTATTAATTTCACCGAACTCGGGCTGTCTCTTGGGTCTGCCTCCATCGGAGATAAGAACGAACAGAACGCCGATATCGTTTTCAGCCGCAATGGTGAGGAACTCCTCTACGTTCTTGAGGAAGCTTTCACGCTGATACATCCAAACGTCAAAGGCAAGGAACTGTCTTACAGCGTTAAAGCCGATCTGCTTTGCAAGCGCAAGCTCGCGGCGGATGGTCTCCACCTTCTGTGCGTGGTTGTATTCCTGCCACATTTCAACCCAGCCGGAGCAATCGGAGGGCACAAAGTTAAATCCGCGTATCCACGGACGGGAGTTATACCATTCCCAAGCTTTTTCTTTAGTCCATTTTTCCATAGTTCTTCCCTTTCCTTGTTGTATAAGTTTGTTGGTTAAATACCTATGTATTGACTACATTATACATCATCCGTTTCAAATTGTCTACGCATTTCCCCATAATTGAGGGTTACAAAAATACCGTAAAATTTCTGTCTAAAATACAAGAAAACGGCGGGAGCAAGCACACCTACACTCGCCCTTCGTTTTCCGGTAGGGCGGGGGCTTGCTCCCGCCGTTATTATTCAGTTTATTTTCTGCCGTATTTTTTTCTATGTACAATGAAGAATACAAGTCCGCAAGCAAATATCAGCGCACCTATTACAATACCGACAATAGGTACGGTTGAAACGCGGCTCGTCATACTACCCACGACGTCACCGTAGCCGTAACCGTAATCAAACGCATCGAACATATTCTCGGCAATCGTTCCCATATTTACAAACGCGACCATACCGAACAACGCAACGGAAAGCATACCTGCGCCGCCTATCATCATTATAATTCCCATAATCCAACCGTACGCGCGCCACAGCTTTGAAATAATACTGATGCAACCGTCCGATATTTCATCTGCAAGATTGTGGCGGACACTTGCGTCAGTGCTGTTATTTTCCTGTGCTGTAGGCTCGCTGTCATCATCACAAAGAAGCCAATCCGTGGATACGTTAAACAGCTTGGAGATAGCGGTGAATTTGGCAAGCTCCGGCACTGCCTCTCCCGTTTCCCATTTGCTTACCGCTTGACGGGATACCCCCAATTTTTCAGCCATCTCCTCCTGCGAGTATCCTGCCTTCTTGCGACAATAGTATATTTTTTCGTGTAATTTCATTGTTGCCTCCTAATGCTTTTGCCATTATTCTACAACCAAAAGCACAAAAACACTACCAACAACGGCTTGAAAACGCGCAACCGTCGGTTGCAAATACGTTTTCAAGCCGTTTTTTGTTATTCTGTTGCTCCGTCGGTGGGCAAGCTTCCGAGGATGGGAAGCACGCCATCGGTACCCGAAACGAAGTATTCGGGAAGCTTACCGTCCCAGCGCTGGATCTCGTAATACTTGATAAGCACCTCGGTAAGAGTGTCGGAGAGCGCCTTGTTGATCGCCGCATCACGCTGACCTGCGTACTCCGCAGCATCTGCCTGAATCTTCATAACCTCGGCATCAGCCTCAGCCTGAATACGTGCAACCTCTGCCGCCGCCTTTGCCGCGATCTCGTCGCGCTCGGCGGTAGCCTCCTGCTCCATTATCTTCTGCTCCTGCTCTGTCTGCGCCTTCAGATAATTCTGCTGCGCAACCTGCTTTTCCTCAACTGCGTTTGTAAACGCATCGGAGAAATCAAGATTCTCGATTGC
>JAFOAB010000112.1 GCA_017382555.1 Clostridia bacterium | reverse complement strand
TGAACCTACATTACTCAAACGTTAAGCACACAATGGGGCGCACACCCGCAACGTAATCAGTTGACCAAGCAAAGTAAGCATCTTTGCCGGTATGGTAAAGGCTGCCGTCAAGCAAATACCAATTAAAGCTCCATTTCCAGCCTTGAGGAAGCCCGTGAGCCCTGAATTGCCCCCAAGTGTAAGGGTTCGCTCCGGCGGCGAGTATCTGATGCGTCATTAGCTCCTCTGCGCTGATAAGGCTCACCTTATCTGTTGTACCGTTGCGATCCATATCCGCAATATACCGTTTCTCCTCGTCGGAGAACACGGAATCCAAAAAGCTTACGTTCAACCATTTGCGAAGAAAGCTTTCTTGCCAGCTTTCTCCGCCATATGGTTCACAGCTTATTATTTCGTCGGATATAATCCAAATCCTGTCCCTCTCACGCTTAAAAACGCTCCAAGAAATGTAGTCAATCTCTTCAGAAAATGCACTCGTCCTCATTTTCCCGAGCAAAACACGAGTGCTTGTTTCAAGCCGCCAATATTCGGGAGAATTTTTGATTTCTTTAAGCAAGATCTCGCATTTTATACCATTTCTATTGTCGTTTAGTGCATTTACAGCCTCCTCAACCATACCGCATTCGAAGTACTGTTTACAAAGCTCATACATAATGTCATCGAAGAGTGTGCGACAGCTTTTCGGGAGGTAATCGGCTGCCAAATAATTATAAGCGGCAAGGTAATCGCATTTCTCATACGAAGCACGAGCCAAGACCTCCGCAACATCCCAAAATTTCACTTTACCGTCGCGGTAATTGATATTTTTAAGTAGGTCAAACGCCTCTTCGTATTCCTTGTTTTCTATATGCGCAATAGCCTTAATGTACCTGTCCTCAAGCTGCTGAAGCTCTGCCAATCTAAGCGAGGTATCCTTATAATCTCCAAGCTCAAGCAAAATCAGATACGCCTCATATTTGTCCGTCTCAATATCGCTCAGGTAAACCGCCTTGTTGTATCGAGCCTCGGTCAAGCGCTCGCGGCTGTCCTTATAATCCTCAAGTATTCCGTAATACTCTATAGCGGTGTCAAACGTTTTGGTATTTAAAGCTGCGTTTTCTGCCTTTTCATATAGCGTTTCCTGCAGCTCCGCTCTTTTCTCGGCGCTGTCCGAATAGCCATATTCCGCTAAAATGGCAAGATCGCTCAACGCGCTTCGGTAATCCTCGTTCTTTAAGTGCACGTTTGTAACGTTGGTGTAAATTTTACCCGCTATATCACTCGCCCTTGATTTGCTGTCCTTATAATCCTCGATGCTATAAAAAAGCTTTAGCGCGCCATGTGTATCATTATTTTTTAGCAGACGAACTGCCTCATCATAAACCAATCCCTTATCGTATTCGGCAATATAGCTCTCCGTATCCTTATACGGTCCCATTCGCTTAAAAAGCGCTACCGCATCCTGCGCATGTCCGTTTTTTATGTATTCCAGCCCCTGCAGATATCTGCATTCCATCGCAAGCGCGGCGCTGTCCTTATAATCGACAAGCGAGGCAAAAATACCCGCCGCAGTTTCATAATTTCCACGCAGCATTTCAAATTCACCAAGCTCGTACGTGCAATCGGAGATACGCTCCTCCGCATCTGAATAACTGCCCAAGCTGCGGAAGATCTTGCGCGCATCCTTGTATTCACCGTTAAGGTAATAATTTTGCGCAATGCGGTAAAGGCGTTCCTCCTCGCTCTCGGTGGATTGCGCCTTCATAAGTCTGTTGCATTTTGCAAGAAGCGCTTTGGAGTCCAAATAATCGCCAAGAAGCGCAAATGCATCGGCGGCGGCATTATAATCATTTGCATCCATAAGAGCGCATGCCGCATCATACTCGTTTTTCAGGCTTACTGCGCGGCTCAAAAGCGCTACGCCAACGCATAAAGCGGCAACAAGCACGGGCAAAATGATAAAAAATCTTTTTTTCACAGCGCACCTCCGAATGTCTTTAAACCAATATTAGCATTATTTATATTAAATTTCAATGGATATCAAGTAAACAATTTGTGAACAGCCATCCCCCGTGCATCAAGCTCGATATTTTTTGCAAATCGGTTTACAATATGGAAATAATATGGTAGAATAATTATGTATTTACATTTTTGACCTTGTGCGAATTCTCGCAAACCATATAAAGGAGAGCAAAATGACAAAAGACGTTGAACTGAAGGAATCGCCACTTAACAAGGCTTCAAAGCCTTCTACCACATATCTTTTATGGGCATTCTTTTTGCCGGCAGCTTTAATGTTTGCCATATACGCGGCGCTCGGCACGTATCCGTTTGGCGAAAGCTCTGTGCTTGTGCTTGACTTGAACGGCCAGTACGTTTTCTTCTTCGAGGCGTTGCGTGATTTGGTGTACGGAGAAGGTGATTTCCTATACTCCTTCGGGCGTGCGCTCGGTGGCGAGTTTATGGGAATATACGCCTACTACCTCGCAAGCCCGCTTTCCTACATCGTTTGCCTTTTCCCCAAGCACGCAATTCTTGAGGCGCTTTACACGATGTTCGTTATCAAGTGCGGTCTTTGCGGTCTTACCTTTGGCTACTATATGCACAAAACCGGCAAGGTGCAGGGAAAATCCGCAACCGTAATGTTCTCCACCATGTACGCGCTTTGCGCTTATAACGTAATTTATCAGCACAACACGATGTGGATAGACTGCGTTATCCTCCTCCCTCTTGTTGCACTGGGTCTTGAAAGGCTTATCTCCGAGAGAAGATATATGCTTTTCACCGTTACCCTTGCGCTTTCCATCCTCAGCAACTACTACATCGGCTTTATGGTATGCATCTTTGTGCTTGCATACTCCGTATATTACTACTTTTCCATCCCGAAGCGCGAAAGCAATCTGTACGGTGAGCGCCTACACTTCATCCGTGCCGTTATGCGCGTTGTCATCTTCTCGCTTATTGCGATCGCCATCTCCATGGTCATCACCCTGCCCGCGGTATATGCGCTTTCGTTCGGCAAGGACGACTTCCAGACAGCGGGCCTTGACATCTCGAATCCCCTGGCGCTGATTGAAAACTTTAAAAGCAATCCCCATTTCAAGCTTACACAGCGCTTTGATTTTATCGATCTTTTGGCAAAATTCTATGCGGGTGCATACGATACCGTACGTCCCGACGGACTTCCCAACGTATACAGCGGAATGCTTGCGCTCATTCTGCTCCCCCTCTACTTCCTCAACTCCAAGCGCCCGAAGAGCGAGCGCATCGGCGTTGCGGTGTTCATCGTCTTCTTCGTGCTTTGCTTCAACTTCAACCCCGCGGATATGGCTTGGCACGGCTTCGCCATCCCCAACTGGCTCAATTACCGTTACAGCTTTATGCTTTCCTTTATCCTTATCGTTGCCGCGCGCAAGGCGTACGACAGCCTTGAGGAAAACGGCCCCCGCACCCTGCTTGCCACCTGCCTTGCGCTTGCTTTTGCCCTGCTTGTTATGCAAAAGACGGGCTTCAAGGGCGTTGGCGATTTTGAGTGCGTATGGCTCTCCCTTGCTTTTATAACCATTTACTGCATCGCCCTCTCCCTTGCGTCAAGGTCGCACACCAAGGAGACCACGGCAATGATAATGTGCGTTGTGGTTGCGCTGGAGATGTTCTGCACCGGTCTTTTGGGTCTTGTACAGCTCGATGAGGACGTTGTTATCTCCTCCTACACCTCGTATCACGATTTTAACGATTCCATCCAGCCTATAATCGACGAGGTAAAGGCGGAGGATGACTCCTTCTACCGCATGGAAAAGAACGAGCACCGCAAGGTGTGCGACCCGTATGCACTCGGCATACGCGGACTTTCCGGCTCCACCTCCACGCTCAATAAGGAAACTATACTTTTCTTACAGCGTATGGGCTATTCCTCAAAATCTCACTGGTCGAAATACCTCGGCGGTACTCCCGTTTCCGACTCACTGCTCGGAATCAAATATCTTGTAACAACAACAAACGATCAGACCGTGCACTCCTCTTGGAGCGAGGTTTACAAGATCGATGAGGAAAACGGATATCAGGTTTACCTTAACCCCTATGCGCTTGCGATAGCCTGCGTGGTTAATAACGATATGCAGGATCTTTACTTCAGCGATCCGAACCCTCAGGAGGCTTACGACGCACGCGAGGAGGCGGAATATACTGAAAGCGAGGAGCCTATCGAGCTTCCCGCGCTTATTCCCTACGAGCAGCTTAATAACCCCTTCGACCGTATGAATGCGATGGTCACCGCTATGCTCGGCTCCGATGAGGAAATTCAGCTCTTCAAGAAGATAAAGGGCGTCAAGGTGACCACCGATAACATCAATCTCTCCTTTGCGGGAGGACACAAAAAATACGCCCCCCTCAACAGCGGCTCCTCCGCTTCCATCGAATACGCCGTAACACCCGCAGTTGACGGAATTATTTACTGCTACTTCGCCTCCAACTATCCGCGCGAGGCAAAGCTTACGGTAAACGGCACATCCTACGGCACCTACTTTGGAAACGAGACACAGCGCATCGTCGCCCTCGGTAACAGAGAGACGGCAAAAACCATCAACGTCCGCCTTACCCTCACGCAGTCCGACCTTTACATTATGAACGGCGAGACCGACTTCTTCTGGTATCTCGACGAGGCTGTGTATGAGGAGGTTATGGCAAAGCTCGTTCAGGGCAATATGCAGATAGAGGAGTATACCGAAAGCTATTTCAAGGGCACGGTTACCACTTCCGAGGAGTTCACCACCGTGTACACCTCCATCCCCTATGACGAGGGCTGGAAGGTCTACGTGGATGGCGAGCAGGTGGAGATATTCAAGTCTCTTGACGCGCTTATCGCCTTCGATATAGACGGCGAATACGGCGAGCACGAGGTGATTTTGAAGTATGCACCCGACGCTGTAAGAAACGGTATCCTCATCACCCTTGCGGGTATTCTTCTGCTTGTGCTTATCGCGGTGTTCGACAAGCATATCAGACGCTTCTTCACCGCGCTGTTCCCCAAGGATAAATACCCGAATGGTGTGTGCGAGCTCTCTGAGTCCGAGGAAGCACCCGAGGCACTCGAAGCCGAAAAGACGGAAACTGACGAAGGCAACGCCCCCTCCGATGCCGAGCCGACAGAAAACACCGAGAAAACCGAAGAAAAGCCCTATATCATTCCCGATGATGAGGTAACGGGCAATAAGGAATAACAAAAAGGCTCCCTCCGTGAGGGAGCCTGCCTTATATCGCAGCTTTGTGTATTTTACAAATCAATTTTCCACAAGCTAAAAGCTCCCCGTGTGGGGAGCTTTTTATTCTGCAATAATCGAGGCATATTCCGCATTTTCAATATCGCTGATATCAAGCTTGAAGAAGCTCTTGTAATACGGCAATCTCAGCTCCGTATAGGTAAGGCTTTCACTTTGATAGCACACAGCCTCGTCATCAGCATCATAAAACTGCAAAACGAGCTCGCACGGGGGAGGCACAAGCTCGTGCCGCATAAGATTGGAAAGATAATAGTCAACGTACAAATATCTGCCGCGCACTTTCACGTCGAAGCCGAGCGTTACGCCATACTGCTCCAAAAGCTCTATTTCGGTATATATACAGCGTCGCAGGCTTTTCTTCAGCCGCTTTAAATGCTTTTTTTGGCTCTTGTTCGGGGCGGTACGCTTTAGCTTGATTATAGTGCAAATCGAAACAATAAGCGCAAATCCCGATGCTATGAGTACAAAATTCTCTACAAACACCGTCTTCCACCTCCTACCCCTTGATTTTACATCAAAAGGCGGAGGATGTCAACAAAAACGGTATTTACTCCTCAAGCTGACGGCCGAGAAAGCCTGCGGCGGTTTGGATAAGCTTGTGCTCCGCCTCGCGAGATACGTCCCTTGCGTTATCTCCGTTTTCCTTGACGGAAACAACACAGCCGACGATGTCACCCGCGCTTTGTATCGGCATAGCGCAGGAAACGAAGCGGCTACCATCCTCGCGGATGACAAGGGTGTTCTCTCCCTCTCCGTTAAAAAACGCGCGCTTCTCCATAATTTTTTCAATAGCCTCGGAGGGCTTACGCTCCATGTATTCCTTCTTTGGAATGCCGGAGCAGGCAATGACCGAATCGCGGTCAAACACCGCAATGCTCATACCGCAGGTCTTCGCAAGCGTGTCCGCATACTGCGCCGCAAAAATACCCATCTCCCCTATCGGTGAGTACTTTTTGAATATCACCTCGCCGTCTCTGTCTGTGTATATCTCAAGCGGGTCACCCTCGCGGATGCGCATTGTTCTGCGGATCTCCTTGGGAATCACAACCCTGCCCAAATCATCTATACGGCGCACAATGCCGGTTGCTTTCATATAAATTCTCCTTATCACATTCGTAGGGACAGGCGTCCTCGACTGTCCGTTCATTTGGCAAACCCTCGCGGGCTGTCGTGGGCGCCAGCCCCTACAACATTTTCAAAATCGTGATGTTAGTATTTGAGATTTGTGGGAATTTATACTTTACTTTTCATCAGCTTTGTGCTATGCTGAAAGAAAAAGGAGATTTTCATTATGGGCTTGTATGAC
>JAFOAB010000111.1 GCA_017382555.1 Clostridia bacterium | reverse complement strand
TGAGATACTGAACGCAGTGCGTGCTTCGGGGCTTTCCGTTATAGAGTGGGGAAGTGACGTGCACGCAAAAAAAGAGGATCTGCAGATGCTTGCACGCATTGCATCCGCACAAGCGGCAATGGGAATAGGCTGCTCGTCCTACGGAACGTATTTCCGCATCGGGGAAACGTCCGTGACGGAGCTTGAGGCTTATATCGGTGCGGCAAACGTGCTTGGAGCCTCCACCTTGCGCGTGTGGTGCGGCAACAAAAATTCGCAGGACTATTCGGCAGAGGAAAAAAAGAACCTTTTTGCCGAATGCAGAGCCGTTGCGGAAATTGCGCAAAAATACGGCGAGCTTATTTGCCTTGAATGCCACGGCGGCACGTATACTAACGAGCCGAAATCTGCGCTTGAGCTGATGGAGGCGGTGGCATCCCCTGCATTTAAGATGTATTGGCAGCCGAATCAGTATAAAAGTGTTGAGGATAATATAGCGTCTGCCCGTCTTTTGCGGGAGCACGTTGTAAACGTGCACGTGTTCAATTGGTCCGGCAAGGAGAAATATCCGCTTGCGGATGCCGCTGAAATATGGAAAAAATATCTCGCAGAGCTTGGCGGGGATAAGACACTGCTTCTCGAATTTATGCCCGACGGCAGCATTGATTCGTTAAAAAGGGAAGCAGAGGCACTGCGTGTGATTGCGGAGGCGTAAAATGAAGGCTATGTTTTTATGTGATAAGGCGGGAAGCGTAGAAAAGGTTTACGCTACGGAAGTAATACGCACATTGGGTATAAGCGACAAGGTGTACCGCAAGACGGATATCATCTCCGCAAAGGATGATTTCAAGGATACCGAGGTCATCTTCTCCACTTGGGGAATGCCTAAATTCACGGAGGAGGAGCTTGCCGAATATCTGCCGAGCCTTAAAGCCGTATTCTATGCGGCGGGAACGGTGCAGGCTTTTGCGCGCCCCTTCCTCTCTCGCGGAGTGCGCATATTCAGCGCGTGGGCGGCAAATGCGGTGCCCGTAGCGGAATATACGGTAGCGCAGATAATCCTCGCAAATAAAGGATTTTTCCGCACCTCGCGCCTTATGAGCGCGGGGGACGTTGGTGGTGCAAGGTCTGTTATGGGCGCCTACCCCGGTAATATGGACGAAACGGTCGGTATCATCGGTGCGGGTATGATAGGCAAGCTGGTTATAGAAATGATAAGGCCCTATCGCCTGAAGGTTAAGGTGTTTGATCCCTTCCTCGCAGATGCGGAGGCGGAAAGGCTCGGCGTAACCAAATGCACGCTTGACGAGTTGTTTGCGGGCTGTCGCGTCGTTTCTAACCATCTTGCGAATAACGAGCAAACGAAGGGTATGCTTTGCGGCTCGCTGTTTCAACAAATGGTGCCCGATTCCACCTTTATCAATACAGGCAGAGGAGCGCAGGTGGTGGAAGCGGAGCTTATCGAAACGCTGAAAAACCGACCCGACATTACCGCGATCCTTGACGTAACGTACCCCGAGCCGCCTAAGGCGGAAAGCGAGTTTTTCTCGCTTCCCAATTGCATTCTCACTCCGCATATCGCGGGCAGCATCGGCAATGAGGTGCATAGAATGAGCGAATATATGCTCGCCGAATATCGCTCCTATATCAAAAACGAGCCCTGCAAATACGAGGTCACCGAAAAAATGCTGGAAACAATGGCGTGAAAGGAAATAAAATATGCTTAACTTCATTTGTTACCCCAAGTGCACCACCTGCCAAAAGGCGCAGAGGTGGCTGGATGAAAAGGGGATAAAATACGCACTGCGCGATATCAAGCTTGAAAAGCCCGATTACGAGGAGCTTTGCGCGTGGTATAAGGCAAGCGGTCTGCCGCTTAAAAGGTTTTTTAACACAAGCGGATTGCTCTACAAATCCCTTGAGCTTAAGGATAAGCTCCCCGAGATGACGGAGGAGCAGATGCTTCGTTTGCTTGCCACGGACGGAATGCTTGTAAAGCGTCCGATTCTGGTGGGCGACGATTTTGTACTTGTCGGCTTTAAGGAAAGCGAATGGGAAGCGAAGCTTCTTTAAAAACGAATACCAACACAAAAAAGGCGGGGTCAAGTCCCGCCTTTTCGTTTTGTATTAACATGGCCTTCTCCTGCGGGAGAAGGGGGACCGCGATAGCGGTGGATGAGGAGTTGTTTTACTATTAGAGTATCTCAGCCGCAGTAATGCGAAACGGCTCAGTACCGTTCCACACGTACGGGTATATGTACGCGTGGTGGCCCGCTTCGCTTGTTCCGGGGTGGGCGATCAGCCAATTGCCGTCCCCACACGAATACATTCCCGTGGATCCGTATGGGAAGCTCCAGCCGTGAACCTCGCTTGCTTCATCGTAATTACCGAGCCTTTTGAGGGTAAGCACCTCTCCTTCGGAATCAAGCCCCGTAAGGCGCTCCGTTTTTGCCGCAACGCTCATATCCACGGCAAAAAGGGAATAGTTCGGGAAGCTCGGCTTTTTGCCCTTATAAACAGCCATCAGCATCGAATCCGTATGGCGATCATACTCCAAATTCTGTACTCCGTAGCGCGTGTTGCCCGTGTATACAAAGTACTTGTGCAAGGGCTTTTCCGTTCCTATGCGGTGCATATTGTCTTGGTCAAGAGGCGCCCAAAGACCGTCAAGAGTCTTGATATCGTAGCACAAAATGACCTGATAATCGTTATCCGCTCTGTTAACGTCATCGTAAACGCCGTAGGCAACGTACATATAAAGCTTATCC
>JAFOAB010000110.1 GCA_017382555.1 Clostridia bacterium | reverse complement strand
GCTCGGGTGAATCCCTTCTGTCGGGATAATACGGGCACACCTTCGCCACGCGGTACATACCCGTGCGCGCAAGCTCCTCGCTAACGCAGATGCAGTGCATCATCTCTTTACCGCAATGCCTGCAGGGAAGCAGGCGTGTTGCGGCAAATTTTCTGTGGCACTCCTCGCAAAACGATCCGTAGCGCGAGGGGATGGGTGTGTTGCAGGAGGCGCATATGGGCGGAAACAGAAAATCCGCAAGAGCCTTCAGGTATGCCGTAAGCTTGTCCTTAATCATTTAACAAAATTCCCAGCACCTCTGCGGCCGCTTTTGCAAGCTCGCCCGTCAGATAGCCGTATTCGGAGTATTTTTCCTTCAAAAGGTCGCCCGCCGCTCCGTGCAGATATGCGGCACAGGAGGCGGTGTCAAACGCGCCCTTGCCCTGCGCAAAAATTCCCGCGCACATTCCCGCAAGCACGTCGCCGCTTCCGCCCTTCGCAAGTCCGGGGTTGCCCGTTGCATTAAGGCATACACGTCCGTCGGGGGAGGCGGTCACGGTGTCCGCACCCTTCAGCAGCAGTACGGCACCGCTCTTTGCGGCAAATTCTTTTGCAATAGAATAGCGAGCGGAAGCAATTTCATCCGTTCCAAGCCCCGTGAGGCGCGAAAATTCCTTCGGGTGTGGGGTGAGTATCACATCGCCCGCCGCCCGTTCAAATCCTGTTTCGGCAAGTGCGTTTATTGCATCCGCATCAAGCACAAGGCGTTCGCCGCGCTCGATAAGCGCTCGCACAAGCCTCTGCGTGCCCGCGTTGTTGCCAAGTCCGCATCCGCAAAGCACTGCGGATGCCGCCTCGGTGCGGTTAAGTATCTTTTCTATATCCCCGTCGCTCCAAGCTGCGGAGTCGGGTACCTCCGTATATATCGCCTCGGGAAATTCCGATGCACAGCAGGCGATAACGCTCCTCGGTGCAACAAGCTCGCAAAGCCCCGCGCCCATACGAAGTGCGCCCGAAAGCGCAAGCCTTGCCGCTCCCGGCATAGCCTCGCTGCCGCAGATAAGCACGCATCTGCCGTAGCTTCCCTTGTGGCTGTCGGTACGGCGTTTGTTAAGTATCCTGCGTACGGTGTCCTTATCGCACACCGTGTCGGTAAAGGTGTATTCGCTCTCGATGGCGCGGTAATCCATACCGATGTCGCATACCTCGATCCTGCCGCAGTATGCACGCGCGGGAAGCAGATATATGCCGCGCATGGGATATGACATACATACCGTCATATCTGCCGCAAACGCCTCGCCCTCAACTGTTCCGTGCAGAGGATCGATGCCGGACGGGCAGTCGATCGTCACCTTGAAGGCATCGCTCTCGGATGCCGTGCGTACGGGGGCGATAAGCTCCTCCGGTAGTGCACCGTGGAAGCCCGTGCCGAATATCGCATCAACGATAACGTCGCATTCCGAAATTGCCTTCTCATATCTTTTGCCCATAGCAAGCGGAAGCATTTTGCAGCCTGCAGATTTTGCCCTGTGCATAAAGTGTGCGGCGGCAGGGGTGCGTTTTTTGCGCGGCAGGGAATTAAACACCGTAACGTCCCAGCCCTGCAGGCACAGCTCCTCGGCAATTACGTATCCGTCACCGCCGTTGTTGCCCGCACCGCACAAAATAACGGCACGTCCGCAGGTAATTTTCCCCTCAATAGCCGAAACGGCGCAAAGACCCGCATTGTACATAAGGGTCTTTTCGCCGTTTTGTTGAAGCTTTGCCTGCTCTTTATCTATTTTTCTCATCAATTCGGGCGTTATTGCATACATAGCTTAAAGCCTTCCTTCGAGTTTCATTACCCAGACGCGCAAAAGCGCCGCCTGTGTCTTTGCGTCTTCAATTTTGCCGTCACAAACGAGCCTTACCGCATCCTCAAGGGGCATCCTGAGGGATGTGAGAAATTCGCCATCGTCAAGATGCGTATCGCCAAAGGTAAGTCCCTTTGCCAGATACATCGTTATGCGCTCGTCAACGTATGCGGGGGTGGTGTAGATATCGCCGAGGCAGATCATCTCCTCGCAGGTCGCACCCGTCTCCTCCTTCAGCTCCTTTTTGGCGCGCAGGAGGCGGTCGTCGTCCTTGCTTTCCAGCTTGCCTGCGGGGATCTCCAGCATCACGCGCCCTGCGGGATAGCGGTATTGACGTACGAGGATGACGTTGCCGTCCTCGTCTATCGGAACAACGCAAACGGCGCCGAGGTGGCGTACCACGTCCCAATGCGCGTGCTTTCCGTCGGGAAGCTCAACCTCCTCGCGGTACACGCGTATGATCGCGCCGTCGTATTTTTCCTCGGCATTTACGCCCTTTACGGCAAGCCCTTCGTCATTTAAGAGCGCGGAGTAATCCTTTGCCATTATCTTGCGTCCTTTTCGGCATTCTTTGCCGCAGTCTCCGCCGCGTATTTTTCAAGCGCTATGCGGAGCTTCTTCTTCTTTATGAGCTTCGGCACAACGATTATCGCCGCAACCGCAAGCAGACACACGGCAAAAATAACGTAGTCAATCGCAATGGGGACGTTCTTCATTCCCATAAGCTCGAAAAGCATATTGGTGGTTCTTGCCTTGGAGAGGGGCGATGTCTTAATGGAGCTCTCGCCCGCATATGCGTCAAGCACGCTGTCGCCGGATACGAGCTTAACCCCGTTTACCGAGAGCGTCTTATCGGAGATAAGAGCAGCAGCGGTGGAGGTGATATCAAGCGTGGTGTAGGAAACGGTCAGCTTGTTTGTAGCGTGTACGGAGCCGTTAGCCTTCAGCGTTCCTCCCGTAAGACGGATCTCGCGGCCGACAACAGCCTCGCCCTTGCAGTTTATCTCAATGCTTCCGCCCGTCTGGCTGAAGGT
>JAFOAB010000109.1 GCA_017382555.1 Clostridia bacterium | reverse complement strand
GGAAGCATTCGAGATCTGGACCAAGGTTGTAGGCGTGCCTGCGGAAAAGGTTATCCGTATGGGACGTGAGGACAACTTCTGGGAGCACGGCTCCGGCCCCTGCGGCCCCTGCTCCGAAATCTACTTTGACCGCGGAATCAAGTACGGCTGTGGCTCCCCCGATTGTAAGCCCGGCTGTGATTGCGACCGCTTTATGGAGATCTGGAACAACGTATTCTCCCAGTTCAACAACGACGGCAACGGCAACTATACCGACCTCGTTCAGAAGAACATTGATACGGGTATGGGACTTGAGCGTCTTGCTTGCGTATTGCAGGGCGTTGACAACCTCTTCGAGGTTGATACCGTAAGAAATATTCTTGACACCGTATGCTCCTACGCAGGTAAGAAGTACGGCGAAAACGATAAGAACGATATCTCCATCCGCGTTGTGACCGACCATATCCGCGGAGCCTCCTTTATGATCAGCGACGGTATCCTCCCCTCCAACGAGGGCAGAGGCTACGTGCTTCGCCGTATTCTCCGCCGTGCGGCTCGCCACGGTCGTCTGCTTGGCATTGACCGCGCATTCCTTGCCGATCTTTGCGACGTTATGATCAACCAGAACGCAGGTGCGTACCCCGAGCTTGAGGAGCGCCGCGAGTACATCAAGAAGGTTATCGCAATGGAGGAGGAGCGCTTCAACGCGAAGATCGATTCCGGTCTCTCCATCCTCAACAAGCTGATTGCCGACACCAAGGAAGCAGGCGGAAGCGCACTTCCCGCCGCAGGTGTATTCGAGCTTCACGATGCATTCGGCTTCCCCATCGACATCACCCGCGAGATTGCAAACGATGCGGGCCTTACCGTTGATGAGGAGGGCTTCACCGCTCTTATGAACGAGCAGAGAGCACGCGCACGTGCCGCACGCGCAAACATCGGCGGCTGGTCCGAAAGCTCCAAGTCCTATCTTGCAGACCTCCCCAAGACCGAGTTCTGCGGCTACACCGATACCAAGACCGATGCAAAGGTGCTTTGCATCATCAGCGGTGACGATAAGCTTGAGATGGTGACCGAGGGCGAGTTTACCGTTGTTCTTGACAAGACCACCTTCTACGGTGAGGGCGGCGGTCAGGTAGGCGATACCGGTAAGCTTTACAACGCTAACTTCACTGCCGAGGTCATCGACACCAAGAAGACCGACGGCATCTACCTCCACCTCTGCCGTGCCGTATCCGGCACTCTTACCGCGGGCGACACCCTTACTGCCGAGATAGATGCAGACCGCCGTGCCGCTATCGCGCGTAACCACACCACCTGCCACCTGCTTCAGGCGGCTCTCCGCCGTGTGCTCGGCACTCACGTTGAGCAGGCAGGCTCCTACGTGGATGCAGAGCGTGTCCGCTTCGACTTTACCCACTTTGCCGCTGTTACCGCAGACGAGCTCAAGGCTATCGAGGAGCTTGTAAACGGTGAGATCCTTCGCGGCGAGGCGGTTATCACCACCGAGACCGATATCGAAAGCGCAAAGAAGGCAGGCGCTATGGCGCTGTTCGGCGAAAAGTACGGCAGCACCGTTCGTATGGTCAAGGCAGGCGACTTCTCCACCGAGCTTTGCGGCGGTACTCACCTTGATAACACCGCAAAGGCAGGTCTCTTCAAGGTAGTTTCCGAGTCCTCCGTTGCGGCAGGTGTACGCCGTATCGAGGGTACCACCGGTCTTGGCATCCTTGCCGAGCTTAACGCAAAGGACGATATCCTTGTAGCGGCGGCAAAGGAGCTGAAGGCTACCTCCGTAAACGATCTCGTACGTCGCATCAATGCGCTTCAGGCTGAGATCAAGGAAGCAAAGCGCGAGCTTGATTCCGCAAACGAGAAGCTCTCCGCAGCGAAGCTTGACGGCATCCTTGCAAGCAAGAAGCAGGTTGGCGCCGTTTCCTTCATCGCCGCTGAGGTTGATATGAAGCCCAATGCCGCACGCGCACTGTGCGACAAGATAAAGGCAGAGCATCCCGACTGCGTTGCACTCTTTGCCGCAGTTTCCGAGGGCAAGCTTAACTTTGCCGCCGCTTGCGGCCCCGATGCCGTTAAGGCGGGCGCACACGCAGGCAACCTCTGCAAGCAGGTAAGCGTTATCTGCGGCGGTAACGGTGGCGGACGCCCCGATTCCGCTATGTCCGGCGGTAAGGACCTTGATAAGATCAAGGAGGCTCTTGCTGCTGCCGAGGGAATCCTTGCAGGAATGCTGAAGTAATATAAAATTAATGACCTCTGCGTAGGGCGGGGGCTTGCTCCCGCCGCAAACAAAAAGGCGGCAGACAAGCCGCCGCCCTACAGTTTTATTAGAAAGGGAAAAGGTATGGTAAATCTCGGTAACAGCTGGAACGAGCTTCTCAAGGACGAGTTCGAAAAGGAATACTACCTTCGCCTCAGAGAATTTCTGAAGGCGGAGTACGCAAACCCCGCGTTTCCCGTTTATCCCAAGATGAACGATATATTCAACGCCCTGCGCTACACCGATTACCACGCGGTAAAGGCGGTTATAATAGGTCAGGACCCCTATCACGGGGAAAATCATGCGCACGGCCTTTCCTTTTCCGTAAAGGACGGTGT
>JAFOAB010000108.1 GCA_017382555.1 Clostridia bacterium | reverse complement strand
GCAAAGTGCCATCTTTATACCGAAAATGGTGAAGATACCGTTTGCTTCCTTTGCGGCGAAAGCTATGAGGTTATAAACGGCGCATCCGAATGGTACCTCACCAATGCTCCCGAGTACGATGGCGGCGTTTGGTCGAAGAACGCATATTTTGCAGGCGCAAGCGCGCTTGACGAGACCTATTCCGAAAAGACGGACAGCAAGATGCAGATAGTTACCGAGACCTCCGAAGCGGAGTTCAAGGCGTATGTTGAAAAGCTTGCCGGTCTTTCGAGAATCGAAAAGGATTTTTACCGCGAGGAGGAGGGTAACATCTACGTTGCCTACCGCTTCACGCAGGGCTCCAAAAAGGACAGACGCATTTACGCATACTACTATGCGGCAGAAAAGACCGCAAGAATAATTGAAGAATACGGCGCAAGCGTTACCGCAGAGCAGTTTGGCTACGTATATGATAAAAAGGAAGGCGAAACAACGCAGTTCATTCAGTACGGTCTTTCCGATAACAAGGAGCTCGGTATGCTTTACATCGTAAAGTGCGCGGATAATTCCGTTATCATCATCGATGGCGGTACCTACCAGCACTTTGACGACAGAGAAAGCGAAAACCTGATGACCGTCCTTCGCGAGATAACGGGAGTTGCCTCCGACAAGGTACGTATTGCCGCATGGGTGATCACACACGGACATCTTGACCATCTTTCCGGCTTCTCCCTCTTCCTCAAAAATTACGGCAAGCAGGTAACGATAGAGAGGGTAATGTACAACTTCCCCTCCGTTTACAGCGACCACGCAAGTCTTATCGGCGTGAGAAGCGAGTCCTCCAAGATGTACAGCTACATTCAGAAGTCCGCACCGCTTAAGGACGTAGGCTTCTACAATATCCACGTAGGCGAGGTAATAAAGCTTGCGGATGTGGAGATAGAGGCAATCTACACGCACGAGGATCTTGTTGACCCCGTAACGGGCAAAACCCTTGTGGGGAATGACTTTAACAACACAAGCACCGTTTTCGTCCTCCGTTTTGATGGCTATAACGTCTTGATAACGGGTGACATCAATACGGTAACGTCGCCTATAATGATGGCAAATCACGCAGCGGCACTGAAGGATGTAAACGCAGTGCAGACCGCGCACCACCTCTTAAATGACCTAAGCGAGCTTTATACCTACATAGCTCCTACCTCCGTATTCGTTTCCGCACCTCGCTCCAGACTTACGATGAACAGCATCTGCAAAAAGAACGTGACAGCGTTCAAGGCAAGCGCGGGCGATAGAATATATTGCCAGTGCGATGCAACGATGGGCTTTGAGGTAAAGAACGGCGAGCTTGTTAAGGTATACACCAAAAACGCACTTCACACCAAGTATACCGATTGGAGCTGGTAAGGCTTCGATAATATCCGGTAGCAGGGTTTTAACCAATGCAAATACAAGGGGACAGACCTTCGCGGGTCTGTCCCTTTGCCTTTTGGAGGAAAAATGAAAAGAATTATGCGTTTAGCGGCACTTTTGCTGTGCGTCTGTCAGCTTTTTTTGCTTGCGGCGTGCGGCGGTGAGCCGGATTTCAAGGACGTATATACAACGGATATCACAACCGAGGTGATAACCGAGCCCGTAACCGAGCCTGTAACCGAGCCCGTGACAGAACCCGTAACCGAGCTCGTAACGGAGCCCGTGACCGAGCCCGTAACGGAGCCCGTGACCGAGCCCGCGACCGAGCCCGTGACCGAGCCCGTGACCGAGCCCGTGACCGAGCCCGTGACCGAGCCTGTCACCGAGCCCGTAACGGAGCCCGTGACGGAACCGCCGGTGACAGAACCCCCGGTAACAGAACCGCCGGTGACAGAACCGCCGGTAACCGAGCCTCCGGTAACCGAGCCTCCGGTAACCGAGCCTCCCGTGGTGGAGGAGCCGATGCCCGAGCTGACATCCCCTCCCGCTGACGGAACGCTCATTTATTATGAAAGCTTCGATTCGGTAACATCCGTATCCGGCGATGCGCTCATTGCCGCGCTCGGATGGAAAAAGACAAACAAGGCGGACGGCGTCTCCACAAACGCAACCGCAGTGCTGACGCTCAAATCCCTTAACGGTGGCAAGGCGCTGTACGTAACCAATTATGCAAGCGGTAACGATGGCTCGGATTCGTATTTCACTATCATCCCGGGCGATAAGTTTAAATACTTTGCCGATCAGGCATACACCGTTCAGTACGATCTGAAGTACACGGATGCGGCAAAGGCGGATCGTTACATAAACATAGTAACTGACTATGGCGGCACGTATTATAACACGTTCCACCTCCGCAACAGCGGATATGCGCACAATCAGTATTACCTTGCGGGCAAGTGGTATAATTTTGAGGATTCGAACTACACCGCAAAATCCTCCTCAACCTCGACAACGTCAAATACTACCGTAGCGTGCAAGCTGCTCGGCAAGTATTATAACGGAACACAGCTGCTTTCGGGCATCAATCTTTCCGTAAGATGCGTGTACGAGCCCGAAAGAGGTACGTCTATGTACGTCCGCGTAAACGATTCGGGCTATCCCGGCTCGGGTAAGTGGATCGCCGTTTCCGCAATTAAGGACGGTGCAAAGGGCACTGTGCTTCCGACAAGCGAGTTCGGCGGTGGCGGAATTCTTCTCAAGGTCGGCGGAAAGCAGAACGGATACGTTGATAATATCATCGTGTGGCTCGGCACGGGCGATGAGCCTGCAGATAAATCCGTGCAGTATCTTGACAGCGCCGCTTGCCATAAATATACCGAAAAGAACGGGGAAGCGGTTTGCTTCATCTGCGGAGAGACCTACAAAAATATAGAGGGCGAGGTATGGCACCTTACCCTTGCGCCCGAATATGACGGCGGCGATTGGTCGGAGAAGGCATATCAGGCGGGCGCAAGTGCGCTTGACGAGAGCTACAAGCTTCAAAACGACAGCAAAATGCAGCTCATCGCCAAAACCACGGCAACAGAGTTTGAGGCATACGTTGCAAAGCTTGACGGCACAGCCAACCTTGCGCGTGAATATTACCGCGAGGAAAACGGAAATCTTTACGCCTCCTACCGCTTTACAGACGGAGAGAACAAGGGTAAGCGCATTTATGCTTACTACTTTACCGTAGATAAGACCGTAAGAGTAGTGGAGGAATATGCAAAAAGCATCTCCGCTGAGGAATTTGGCTACGTATACGAAAAAAAGGCGGGCGAAACCACCCGCATTTACCAGTACGGTCTTTCCAAAAACAAGGGCTACGGAATGCTTTACATCATCAAATGTGCGGATAATTCCGTTATAATTGTGGACGGCGGCTCCTATCAGCACTTCGATGCCGCAGAGATGGCAAATCTGATGAGCGTTCTGCGCGAGGTGACCGGTGTTGCGGCACCCGAAAAGGTGCGTGTTTCCGCTTGGGTCATCACCCACGGACATCAGGATCACCTTTCCGGCTTCAGCCTGTTCCTCGGCTCCTACGGCTCGCAGATAACCATCGAGCGAATGATGTACAATCTTCCCTCCGTTTATACCGACAACGGACTGCTTACCGCCGTAAGGTCGGAATCGGAAAAGATGTACGGATATATCAAAAAGTCCACCGCACTCTCAAAAATCAAGTTCTATAACTTCCATACGGGTGAAAAGATCCGCATTGCCGATGTGGAATTCGATTTTCTCTACACTCACGAGGATCTCGTTGACGCAGTAAGTGCGGAATGCGAGGTGGCAGGCGACTTTAATAACTCCTGCTCCGTATTCACCGTAACGATAGATGGGTATAATATACTCATTACGGGAGATATAAATAAGCCCGCGCAGGCGGTTATCATCCGCAATCAGCGCAAGCTGCTGGAGGCGGCGGATGCGGTGCAGACCGCGCATCATCTTTTAAATGATATTCGCACGCTTTATTCCATTGTAAAGGCGGAGCACGTGTTTGTTACAGCGCCCTCCTCCCGTCTTACGGAAAAGGATCTCTACAAGCAACTTCACTCGGTACTGAAGCAGTATGCGGGGAATGCCATCTACTGTCAGTGCGATGCAACGATGGGCTTTGAGGTTCGTGACGGAAAGCTTGTGAAGATTTATACGAAGAGTGCTCTCAGCACAAAATACACAGACTGGTCTTGGTAAAATGAAGGAAAAAGGCGACAAAAAAGATAATTTTGGCGGTTTGTTCGGTTATTTGCCCGCAATACTGATGCTCGTGTTCGTCATCGGCGCGGCGGTGTTTCTGCTCACGTCGGGGGATAGCCTCACGGCGGAGGGGATATACGAGCGTCTTGCGGGCAGTAACAGAATAGTCACCGCTCTGCTGATAATTTTGCTTTTTGCAATAAAAAGCATG
>JAFOAB010000107.1 GCA_017382555.1 Clostridia bacterium | reverse complement strand
ATCTGCCGCTTGCATTGTCCTTTTTGATCATAAACTTGGAGAGGTTGGCAGGGAATTCAATTGCGTGCGAGTAGGAAAGCGGTGCATCGGGATCATCGGTGTTTACAAGATACGCAAGTATCTTCTTTTCTGCGGTCTGGTAGCGCATTAGGTTATAAAGCTTTCCGTCGGGTGCTACGCAAAGCGTACCCTCAATATTACCCTTTATGCCGTCGCTTGCCACGCCCTCCCAATTGGGATCGTACTTAACGGGCTCGGAAAAATGCCAGCTTTCGGGGGCAAGCAGATCGGCATCCTCGTCGCAGGACATAACCATTGCCGCGTGGTAATATTCCGTGTTTTTCCACGAGCCCCACTCAAGCGTGCCGTAAAGTCTGCCGTTGTACACAAGCATATTTTGCGGATTTTTGTGGACACCGCAGCTGCCGTTTTTGCCGTTAGCACCGCGCAGAAGGGAAACGGGTGCGGAAAATGTCTTGCCGCCATCGGTAGATTTGCCGATAAGCAGATCGCCGTATTCCGTGGAGCAGGCAAGCATATAAAGCTCACCCTTATGTATAAACAGCTTACCCCAAAAGCAGGGCATAAGCTCGCTTACGTAATGCCAGGTTTCGCCGTTATCGTCGGAGCGGTAGATAAGCGTAAGATTCTGCGGACAAGCGCCCGCATAGAGGTCCATAGATGCAAGCAGATATCCGTCGGGATGGCGCACCATGGAGGGTGAGCAGAGGTATCTGCCGGAATAGGAATACACCTCATCGTCCGGGTGGAGATAATTTACGGTGTTTCCTACGCCTTCACCGCATCTGAAGAGCCTTGTGCGGCTTCTTTTGCCGTTTGCTTCAACGTAAAATTCGTAATCTGTGTCTATATCAAGCGCGGTAATATCGCACTCGGTCTGTGCGGTGTCGGCAATTTTGATGAAATCCTCGTCACCGCGCTTACGGTAGAATACCGAATAGTTATCGGCACTCGAATCAAGCCACTCAATATGAACGGAGTGTTCGGTGGGAGCGATGCGGCTTACGTAGATATCTCCGGTGTTATGAAAATACGGCTTGTACGGAGCATAGCTCCAAAGGCTTTTCCCCTTCATATCAGCCCTCCGTTATCAGCTTTTCAAGCGTGTCGCTTGCAAGCTTCATTTGCTTCATACAGCCTCTTGCGTAATCGGTAAGCTCCTCGCTTTTTCTGCTCCTGCCCACGTTTTCTGTGGGAATGCCGCAAAGGTTCATATGGTATTTTGCGGTAAGCGGGTAGGGAAGTCCGCCCTCGGTGAAGCCGAAGGTGCCGATAAAGGACTGTATCATATCGGCCTTTTCGGGATCTTTTTCAAAATTGTTTCCAAGCCAAGCGTAAAGCGCGGGATGGTAGTTGCACATAATTCCGCAATAGCCGTCCGCACCCATACGGAGCGTTTCAAGAAGTGTTTGGCAGTTTGCATTCAGCAGCTTGAATTTACTGCCCTTGAGTATTTCAAGTCTTCTGCCGATCTCCTCGGCATCACAGCAGGTGTCCTTCATATATTCGAATCTGCCGGTGGAAATGCACCATTCGAGTATGCGCGGAGTAACGAGTCTTTTATAGGGATATGGGCATTCGTAAAAGCCGAGCGGTACGTCCTCGGGGAGCATAGCGAGAAGCTTTTTTGCGTTCTCTATAAACACGTCATCGCCCTCGTTATTGGGGTCAAGTCGGTTTGTGATAAGTATCAAGGCATCGGTACCCGATGCGGCAACGGCACAAAGCTCCTCTGCCTGAGCTTCAAGCGTATCGGAGGTATGTCCGGAGGAAACGACGGTAAAACGTCTGCCGCTCTGCTTTTCAAGCTCCTTTGCGCGGTTATATACTACGGTGTTTAACTTAACCTTCTCCTCAAGGGAAAGAAAGAAAATCTCGCTTGATTGACAAACGGCAAAGATGCCGTCGATCCCGTTTTCGAAATACCAGTCAACGTATTTTTCGGCAGTAGCGTAATCCACGCTTCCGTCGGCATTGAAGGGCGTTATCATTGTTGTAAAAATATTCATATCGTTAGTCCTTGAATTCTAATATATTACGCCTCGGCTTTTATCATGGATGCCGTTTGTGTTGCTTCCCGATGTGTTTTCCATATTTCCACCTCCCCAAATGCTGTATAAGCAATAAGAACTGAAATTATGCTATTTGAACCATTGTACTATATAAAAATCATAAAAACAAGTATAAAGAGTAGCATTGCTTACGGAATTTTTGTTTTGGGCATTTGATTGTGAATTTAATCTTTGATATTAACCGTCTTCATATTAACCGTAAAGCTT
>JAFOAB010000106.1 GCA_017382555.1 Clostridia bacterium | reverse complement strand
CCCCCGATTTCCGAAGAAGTCATTGGATCTCTTCGGATTTTCGTTTATAATGAATGTAGGATGTCGAAAAGGCAAAAAGCCTTTTCGCGGCTGATTTATCAGCCCCCCAACAAAGCGAATCGCTTTGTTGGGGATACATTCATTGAAACAGAAATCTACAGTTTTCCTTAAGAAAACTGTTGGCAAATCAAAGATATGCCGTCGAAATTCAAGAATTTCGACTTTCGATTGTCGTTATAATCCCCTCCGTGCAGAAAATGCTTAAAGGACGGATTAACAAATATCTTTTTCACAATATTCTCCTCTCCTACACGATTACGCATACTAATACTAACACATACATCCAAAAATAACAATACGCAAATTAGCAAGCGAGAAGGACATATTTGTTTTTCAACCTTTTTTACATATTTAATAAAATTTTTCTTCCAAACATATTTACAAATAAACGCTAATCGGTTACAATGTATCTGTATGAATATGTTTTGGGGAGGTCATTATGCAGAACACACCTAAATACAAGAGAGTTCTTCTCAAGCTCTCCGGTGAAGCTCTTTCCGCAGGAGCTGAAGGAATTCTCAACCACGATTTTATTGCAAACATTGCTTCCGTCCTCAAGAAGTGTCTTGACGAGGGCGTAGAGGTTGCCGTTATCGTTGGCGCAGGTAACATCTGGCGCGGACGTCAGGGCAAAAATATGGATGCAACGAGAGCAGACCATATGGGAATGCTTGCAACCACCATCAATTCCCTTGCGCTTCAGGATGCATTTGAGCAAAGCGGAATTACAACAAGAGTTATGACCGCTATCGAGATGGACCAGTTTGCCGAGCTTTACATCCGCAACAAGGCAATCGCTCATCTTGAAAAGGGACGCGTTGTCATCTTCGGCTGCGGCCTCGGACTTCCCTTCTTCTCTACCGACACGGCAGCAGTGCTTCGTGCCGCTGAGATCAAGGCTGATATCGTTCTTATGGCAAAGAATATCGACGGTATCTATTCCGGCGACCCCAAGAAGGATCCCACAGCTACTCGCTTCGACCACATCTCCTATACCGAAATAATCGACCGTGGTCTTAAAGCGATCGACGGTACCGCAACCGTATTCTGCAAGGATAACCACATTCCGATACTTGTGTTCGGACTTGATGACCCCGAAAATATATACCGTGCCGTTATGGGCGAGGAGCTTGGTACGGTAGTAACCGAGTAAACTACTACATATACTTAACGATAGAAAGGATTTACCATGAGCTACGACGTAAAAGAACTTGAAACTAAAATGCAGAAGACCATCGATAACTACAACTCCGAGCTTGCAGTTATCCGCGCAGGCCGCGCAAACCCCGAGCTTCTCAACCGCATTAACGCTGATTACTACGGCTGCCCCACTCCCATCCCCCAGATGGCACAGGTAAGCATGCCCGATGCACGCACCATCGCTATTCAGCCTTGGGATGCACAGTCCATCAAGCTTATCGAGAAGGCAATTCTCGCATCCGACCTCGGCATTACTCCCATCACCGACGGCAAGACCATCCGTCTTACCTTCCAGCCTCCCACGGAGGAGCGCCGTAAGGAGCTTCAGAAGCAGGTTTCCAAGCTTGGCGAGGACAAGAAGGTTGCTATCCGTAACATCCGCCGCGACGCAAACGATGCCGCAGCAAAGATGAAGAAGAACGGCGAGCTTACCGAGGACGAGCTTAAGGCTACCGAAAAGAAGATCCAGGATGTCACAGACAAGTATGTCAAGCAGGTAGACGAGATTACCGCTGCAAAGAACAAAGAGATACTTTCTATCTGACAAACCGCATAATATAACGGGGCAGGCGGTTACCTGCCCCGTTTATTTTAGATTTCTTTATAATTACTGATATCCTACCAAACTTATTAGCGCCGTCGCATTATCGGCAGATCGGAGATTGTTATGAAAAGGATTTCATCACTTCTTTCAGCATTCATTATACTGCTTTCCGCTGTTGCGTGCGGCAGCACGACTAACACGCCTTCCGATACCACAGTCCCCACCGTTACCGACGATACTGCGACAAGTGAGGTTATCACCACCACCGAGGATACGAATAAGCTTCCCAACTACATCCCCACCGACACATATGACGGTCACGAGTTCATCGTTCTTATGACGAATCTGAACTCCAACACCGCAATAGTACGCGATTTTAAGTGGACAGAGGGCGGAACGGTTCTTGACGATGCCCTGTACACAAGAAACATGCAGGCTATGGATGCGCTCGACATCGTCATCACCGGCATTGAAAAGTACAGCTCCCCCAACACGGGTGCCGCCGACGTAAGAAAGGCAAACTCCGCGGGCGATTCCAACTACGATATGTGCATTATTTCCACCTATGATTGCGGAAGCCTTGCTCTTTCGGGCGATCTCCGCGATTTGAACGATTTCGGTTGCCTCGATCTTTCGCAGGCGTGGTGGGATCAGAATATGAATCGCGATCTTCCGGTAAACGGCAAGCTTTACTTTACTACCGGAGATATCAGCCTTGTTGCTACCTGCGCAATGTACAATATGGTATTCAACAAGGATATGTTCAGAGAAAATAACTGGGAAATGCCTTACGAGATGGTTCGACAGGGCAAGTGGACCTTTGATGTGATGAAGGAATACATCCTTCAAGTTTCCGAAGACCTTGACGGCAACGAGATTATGGACGCAAAGGACCGCTACGGCCTTGTTTACATCAACAGTGGTATCGTAGGTGCACTCGGCGCATCCGGTGAGAGAATGGGAAAAGTTGACGAAAGCGGCAACGTCGTTCTCGGTTTAGGTACTGCTAAGGCAGAGCAGGCTATCGTAAGCTATCTTGAGCTTATCAGCGACAAAAACCACACCTTTAACGGACAGACAAGCGGTGTAAACTCCTTCGATATGTTCATTGAGGGACACTGCCTCTTCAGATGGAGTGAGCATATCGCGTTCCCCCACTTCCGTGATACCGAGCTTGATTACGGCATACTCCCCCTCCCCAAGCTTGACGAAAATCAAGACAGATATTATACTCCCTTCGGCGGTTGGGATGCCGCATTCGTTTGTATCCCCACCTCTACCGAAAATGACGAGCGCACCTCTGCGATTATTGAGTATCTTGCGTTCACCTCCAAGCATATCGTCACCCCAGCATATTACGAGAGAACGCTTACCGGCCGTTACGTGCGCGACACGGACAGCTATGATATGATTACCATTGAGATGGAGAATCGCGGCTTCGATCTCGGTTACATCTACAACATCGGCGGTATAAAGGATATGGTTGCTAACCTTCCCATGTCCGGAACCACGTCCTTTGCTTCCAAGTGGGAGTCTTACCGCACGGCAGCCGAGACCGCCTGCAAGACCGTAAACGAAACCCTTAATAAAGATAAGTAATACTGACGCTTTGACGTTGAATTGGAGATATTATGGCTTTTTTCAAGAAGCGCACACCCGAAAAGGAACCGATAGTTATTGACGAAAGACTTCAGCACATCGCCTTCATAATGGACGGAAACGGCAGATGGGCACAGCGCAGAGGTATGCAAAGACCGATGGGCCACATCGAGGGTATGAAATCCTTTGACAGGCTTATGGTACATTGCCGCGAGCTTGGCATTCCCCACGTTACGGTATATGCCTTTTCCACCGAAAACTGGAAGCGCCCCAAGCCCGAGGTCGATACGATTATGAATCTGCTTTCCTCCTATATGGACAGAGGCATTAACGAGCTTGAGGAAAACCGTACTGCTTATCACTTTATAGGCGACAAATCCGGACTGCCCGACAAGCTGCGTGAAAAAGCCGAATATCTCGAAAAAATTTCCGCACATCTTCCCCTCACCTTGAATATAGCGCTCAATTACGGTGCACACTCCGAAATGGTGCATGCGGTAAACACGCTTATTGCGTCGGGAAAGACAGAGGTTACGGCCGATGACATCAACGGCGCCCTCTACACCGCACACAGCCCCTACCCCGACCTGCTTGTACGCACAGCGGGTGAATACCGCCTTTCCAACTTCCTTTTATGGCAGCTTGCGTACAGCGAGCTTTACTTCACGGATATTCTTTGGCCGGATCTTTCAAACGATCAGCTTGACGATATAATACGCAGCTTTTACAACCGCAACAGAACGTATGGCGGCTTAAAGGGCGGCGATAAAGGAGCTAAGACCGCAAAATGAAAACCCGAGTAATAACAGGAATATTTCTGTTCTCGCTTATATTCGTGCCCACCGTTCTTTTTATGGACACAATATTCCTGCCCATCGTATGCTCAATACTCTGCCTTGTCGGTGTTCACGAAATGCTTTCCTGCATTGGCAGGGATAAGCATATCCTGACAGCGATTCCAACGTATATTGTTGCGCTTGTCAGCCCTATTGCCGCAAGCTTTCTCGATTGGCGCGAGGTATTTTTACCCTCCGCTATCGCTGTGGTTGTTGTTTCCATTATGTACACGCTGACACTTTCCATCTTTTTGCCCGACAAGTACAACAGCGGCGATACCGCACAGGCATTTCTGCTTTGCACCTACATTATCGCGGGATTTACCTCTATCGAGCTTATATCCGTTATCCCGAACGCTAAGTTCATTTTCCCTATGATATACATAGGCGCGTTTATAACCGACACGTTCTGCTATTTCAGCGGAATGCTTTTCGGCAAGCACAAGCTTATCCCCCGTATCAGCCCCAAAAAGACGATAGAGGGCGCAATTGGCGGCACGCTTGTTTGCATCCTTGCCTTCATCGCATACGGTGCAATAGTATCCAAATTCACAGAGCTTAATGCGGACTACCTTGCACTCGCAATAACGGGACTTATCCTCGCAATAGTATCCCAGATCGGCGACCTCGTTGCATCTGCGGTTAAGCGCAATTACGGAATAAAGGACTATGGCAAGCTCTTCCCCGGTCACGGAGGCGTGATGGATCGCTTTGATTCCCTTATCGCAGTTTCCATGCTGCTTGCCATTATCGGAACCCAAATGAACATCTCTCTCTTCAACTGAAAATAAGGATAAAACGATGTTAAAAACCGCTATTTTAGGTTCAACCGGCTCTGTCGGCACACAGGCGCTTGACGTAGCCAGGCATAACCCCAATATTAAAATAACCGCCATAACCGCAAACAAAAGCGTCGCTGCGGTAGAAGCACAAATAAGAGAATTTAGACCCGAATACGCCGCACTGGAGGATGAAGCAGCCGCGCTTGATCTGAAGGCGCGAGTAGCCGATTGCGGTACCAAGGTGCTTTGCGGCAGAGCGGGCGTAAGTGAGCTTATTGCCAAAACCGATGCGGATGCGTTTGTAAACTCCGTTATAGGCTTTGACGGACTGTTTTCCACCCTCGAGGTTATAAAAACGGGAAAGCGCCTTGCACTTTCCAATAAGGAGAGCATCGTTGCCGCAGGTGAAGCGGTAATGGCGCTTGCCAAAAAAAGCGGCACAGAGATACTGCCCGTGGACAGCGAGCACTGCGCGATCCATCAGTGCCTCAGAAGCGGCACGCACGGTGAGATAAGCAAGCTTATTATTACAGCCTCCGGTGGCCCGTTCTACGGAAAAACCACCGAGGAGCTTGAAAACGTAACGCTTGCCGATGCACTTGCACACCCCACCTGGGCGATGGGCAAGAAAATTACTATCGACAGCGCAACGCTTATGAACAAGGGCTTTGAGGTTATCGAGGCGGCAAGACTTTTTGACGTGCCTGCTAATAAGATTGAGGTCGTCGTTCACCCCGAGAGTATAATACACTCGATGGTGGAATATATTGATAGCGCGGTAATTGCGCAGATGTCCGTGCCCGATATGCGCCTTTGCGTTGCTTATGCACTCAATTACCCCGACAGAATTAAGGGCGCAACACCTGCGCTTGATCTTTTCAAGACTGCAAGGCTTACCTTCAAGGCACCTGATACCAAGACGTTCCCCCTCCTTGCGCTTGCATTTAAGGCACTTGATGACGGAATGACACGTCCCGCTGTTTTAAATGCGGCAAACGAGATTGCGGTCAACGCCTTCCTGCGCGAGGAAATATCCTTCAAGCACATCCCCGAGGTAGTTTTTGACACCTATGAAAAGACTCCGGAAATGAGCGAGCTCACCGTGGAAAGCATCTATGCCGCAGACGCGGAGGCACGCAGAATTGCAACCGAGGCAACAAAAGCTATCATAAGAAAGAGATAAAAATGACCATTCTTTACGTTATTCTCGCAATATTCATCTTCGGCGCACTCGTTTTGATGCACGAGCTGGGGCATTATCTTTTCGCCCGCCTTTTCAAGGTCAGCATTACCGAGTTTTCCATCGGTATGGGTCCGAAGATATTCCAAACAAAAGCTAAAAAAACAGGCATCCTGTGGTCGCTTCGCGCACTTCCCTTCGGCGGATACGTTGCTATGGTTGGCGAGGACGGTGAAACGGATGACCCAAACGCCCTCCAAAAGAAGGCGCCGTGGCAGAGGCTTATCATTATGGCGGCAGGCGGTGTTATCAACATCCTTACCGGTATAATCCTTATGACCGCGCTTGTCATCGGCACTCGCGACCAGCTCGGCTCCACCACCGTTTACGATTTCATTATTCCCGAGACAAGCGAGATCGCCATCTCCGATTCTACGGGACTTGAAGCAAACGATAAGATCGTTAAAGTAGGCAGGGTAGGCGTTCACACCGCAAACGAGCTTATATACGAAATTATGCGTCAGGGCGTTGAGCCTATTGACTTGACCGTTATCAGAAACGGTGAAAGGCTTCTCATCGAGGACGTCGAGTTTCCTACCTTTACGGATCAGGGCGTCACCTTCGGTGATTACGATTTCCGCGTGTACGGTGAAGCACCTACCGCGCTGAACGTGGCAAAGCACGCATTCTTCCGCTCCGCCTCCACGGTTAAAATGGTATGGGACGGACTTATCGACCTTATCTCCGGTCGCTACGGCATGGAGGCCGTCTCCGGTCCTGTCGGCGTTACCGAGGTAATCGTGGAAACGGCAAAAACAAAGCAGGTGGCAAACCTTGTTTACCTTGCGGCGGTTATTGCCGTGAATCTCGGCGTTATGAACCTGCTCCCCGTTCCCGCGCTTGACGGCGGCAGAATCGTTTTCGTGCTTTACGAAATGATATTCCGCAAGCCCATCAACCGCAAGATTGAGGGATATCTGCACGGCGCCGTTATGCTTCTTTTATTCGCTTTCATCATCTTTATAACCTTTAAGGACGTTATAAAGCTGTTTTTGAGGTAAATATGACCGAATACAATCGCAGAATCAGCCGCCAAATAAACGTTGGCGGTGTTAAGGTAGGCGGTGGCGCGCCCATAAGCGTCCAGTCGATGACTAATACGGACACGATGAATTTTGAGGCTACCCTTAATCAAGTGAGAGGACTTGAAGAGGCGGGCTGTGACATCGTGCGCATAACCATACCTAATCCCGATGCCGCAAGGTGCATCTACCATATTAAGAATGCGGGTGTAAAGATTCCGCTTGTTGCGGATATACACTTCGATTACCGTGCCGCGCTCTCCGCGCTTGAGGCGGGCGTTGACAAAATACGCATAAACCCCGGAAATATCGGCAGCGAGGACAGAGTTAAAGAGCTTGCCGATGCCGCAAGGCGCAAGGGTGTGCCGATAAGAATCGGCGTTAACTCCGGCTCGCTTGAAAAAAGCATACTTGCAAAGCACGGTGCGCCTACCGCCGCCGCACTTTGCGAAAGCGCAATGTTCCACACCTCCCTGCTTGAAAAATTCGATTTTAACGATATTGCTATCTCCATAAAGGCTTCCTCCGTTATTACGACGATTGAAGCAAACCGTCTGCTTGCAAAAACGTGTAATTATCCGATACATATCGGTGTTACCGAGGCAGGCGGCGAGGGTATGGGAAGCATTAAAAGCGCTATCGGCATAGGCACTCTGCTTGCCGAGGGTATAGGCGACACGGTTCGCGTTTCCCTTACCGCAGATCCCGTCAAGGAGATCGCGGCGGCAAGAAATATACTTGATGCGCTCGGCCTTTCCGAAAAGCCGCGCCTTAACATTGTTTCCTGCCCCACCTGCGGCAGAACGAGGATAAGCCTTATAGAGCTTCTTAAAAAGCTTGAGGATGCCGTAGATGCGGAAAATCTGCGCTCCGTACCGATTACAGTTGCCCTTATGGGATGTGCCGTTAACGGCCCAGGTGAGGCAAGAGAGGCGGATATCGGAATTGCGGGCGGCGATGGTGATGCACTCCTCTTCTACAAGGGCGTTACTGCGGGAAAGATTCCGCAAGATATGATCGTCCCGCGTCTTATCGAAGAAATTAAAGCATTCAGAGATGCTGATATATAATTATTAACCCCGCCTGTCATCCTTTGGATACGGGCGGGGCTGATTTATTCTTTTTCTCTAATAAATTTTTCCAATATCGAGCTATCAACAAAAGGCAACAACGGTTGAATACCGCGCAAGCCATCTTTATCTAATACTTGTTTTGCTATAGAGCCAATGGCACTGCCGCTCATAAATGGCAAAAGCGACGTAAGACTTTCCAAGGTTTTGTGCTTCTCATAAGCCTCAATTGCCAAGCGGTCAACCTTAGAACTGCTTAAAAACGGAATGTAAGACGCAATTGCCTGAAGACCGTGTAGTTTCAAAGCGGTGTCCGCAAGTTCGTTTATTGCGCGATCACTCATAAAGGGAATGATTCCCATGATTCTTTCGGGGTGAACTCCTTCCGCAATCTTTTTTCTTGCGTAATCGTCTATAAACCCGGTGCTTAAAAACGGAGCCACGCTTGCGATATCATCTGTCTGCGCATCCTCCCTATCAAGAAGCTTTTCCACCTGTTCGTCCTTGAGTATCGGTGCTATGCTTTCAAGCTCCTCGCCTGTTACATCCTTTGCAGGCTCGTCGTTCAACACCGCATCCGCAATACGTGCAATACGCTCGTTACCCAGAATTTCATCAATAGAAGCTCCCAGTATCTCCGAAAGCTCCCCAAGCTTTGATATGTCCGGCATACTGTTTCCGCATTCCCAATTTGAGACAGCTTGAAAACTGATACCCATTCTGTCGGCAAGCTCAGTTTGTGTGATGCCAAGTTTTTTCCTCAGCTTACATATATTCGCGCCCACGCGCATAGTTTCAAATGCCATACCATCATCCCCTTCAATAACGATTCTTTTGTTTTTAAAAAGCATAATTTTCTCCTTTCGCTTTCTGTTATACTCACATTTTAATACGAAAGAAGGCAAAAACACAGCAAGCAATGCTTGAATCCGGAATTTTGCCCTTATTCAAGCATTGCTTGAGTTTAAAGAATTTCAGTCAAACCGACTTCACATATTTTTCGGTGCAAGCTCACGCAGCAAAGCTCGCATCCTCCCGTTCTGCCTCCGCAGTCAGAATGGCGTGGGACACCTTAATAAACCTGTGTTTTCAATGGTTTCTCTTTTTACGATCGGACTTTTTTAGTTATTCAAGATTCAGTTTTTTGGTCATTATACGTTGTGTGATAAGCCACAGCACCGTACATAAAACCGCAAGAATAAGTATGATGGTGATAAATATCATATGGACAGCTATTAGACCGAACTCAACCAATGACATATCCGAGAAAATGTCGCGAAGAAAAGAATCATCAATATAAGAAAAAATTATAGTCAGCACTCTGCCGGCAACCTGCAATATTAAATGATATACGTAATAAGCACCGATGGCCTTGAGAATCCTATGCTTTTTGGCGGTCTGACCTACCGTTATGCATCCGTACGCCACAAGCATGGAATATGCCGCATATAAAATCGCGATTATTATTACTTCAGCTATGTATGCTACCGTATTTGCAACACCAACGTCGGAAACGGCGGTACTAAACTGCTCTCCAAGCTCGCAAAGAAACGTCCTCAAGTTTTCAGCGGGTACTGCTATTGCAACGGCAATCGCAACGGTTACAGAACAAACCGCCATAAAGGTAACTGCCGTAAAAAGCTTTACGAAGATGTGCTGAGCGTTCGTCACGGGCAAGGTAAACGTAAGGTATCCCTCGGCGGAATACATATTCTTATAAAATCGAACTACACCACCGATAAAGGAAAGCGAAATAAGAGCCGCACACGACAGTATAAATATAAGGGTCGAAATGCCGTTTGTGAGATCACGTATAAAGTCTGCCTCGGTTAAATCGGTGAGCTTGCGCATCAAGCCAATAATCAAAACTATCGGCAAAAACAGCGCAAAGGTGCGAGCGTAATAGACAAACTCATGCTTAAGAAGCTTTTTTACCATTTGAACACCTCCCTGAAGAGTGCGTCAACGCTCTTGCCGTCCTCCTCACGTATTGCATCCACGGATTTGTGCAGCACTATGCGACCGTGATTTATGAACACCGCCTCGTCGAGCGCAGGCTCGATATCCGAGATGATATGGGTGGAGATAATTACCGAGGAATCGGGATTATGGTTGTTTATAATGGTTGATATAACGTAATCTCTCGTCGCGGGATCAACGGCGGCAATCGGCTCGTCAAGCACGTACAGCTGTGCATTACGGCTCATAACGAGGATGAGACAAACCTTCTCCTTATTGCCCTTCGAGAGATTTTTCAGCGTAGCTTTTCTTGAAACTCCGAGCTTATCAAGCATCTCATATGCAAGCTCGGGTCTAAAATCGTCGTAAAAATCGCAAAAAAGCTTAACAATTTGCTCCGTATTCATCCAAGTCGGCAAAAAGCTGTTATCCGGCAGATAGGAAACTATCTTCTTCGTCTCTACACCGGGCGCAGAGCCGTTTATAAGTATGCTTCCCTCTGTAGGAGTGAGCAGACCGTTTATAAGCTTGATAAGCGTAGTTTTACCCGACCCGTTAGGCCCCAAAAGACCGATAATTTTACCGCGCTCAACGGCCAGGTCGACGTTATCCAAGGCAAGCACGCTTGCGTATCTTTTGGTAATTCCCGTGCATTTTAAAAGCTCGCTCATAATAACCTCCTTGCTATAAGACTTACTTACATTGCCATAATAATACAATCCGAGCGCTTTGTCAAGAAAAACGGGCTGTAAAGAAACGTGAGTTTCTTTACAGCCCCAAGGGGATAGGAAAAAATGGTCGGAACGGGCAAACATCCACCCGTGAGGCGTACTGGTGTACGTCGAGGGTGGATTTTGTCCCGAATGTAAAAAAGAGAATTTTATAGAAAAACTCAAAAATTGAGTTTTTCTTACCTTAGATAAACGTTTTAAGAACATTGAAACCATTGTGTTTTCAATGTTTTTTCTCTTTTTTACGGTCCGGACTTTTTTTACATCCCCTTT
>JAFOAB010000105.1 GCA_017382555.1 Clostridia bacterium | reverse complement strand
TCGTCGGAGTGGTATTATTGCTATCGCAATAGTGATATTGAAGCCTTACGGCTTCAGTGATATTTTATTCGCCATAAAACTCGCGTAGCGAATATCACTCGGCGCAAGCCGAATATCACTGCGTAGCAATACAACTCGCCGAAGGCGAATAAAACTGGCGTGATACTCCGTTAAGAGTATCACGCCTAAGGGACACGGCATTTATTATTTTATCTTTCCTCGCGGAAGTAGGAGAGTCCAAGACTTGCGGGAGGCTGACTTTCACGCTTATTTCGAGCGCTGGAAACGATAAGAACAACGATGGTAACGATATACGGAAGCATCTTGAAAAGCTCCTGAGAGCTGCGGCTGAGTCCCGGTATGAAGAGATACACGATGTAAAGACCGCCAAACAGAATAGAGCCGAGAATACTGAGATCGGGCTTCCAAACAGCAAAGATAACAAGCGCGATAGCGAGCCATCCTCTGTCACCGAATCCGTCATTTGACCAAACGCCGCTTATGTAGTCCATAACGTAATAAAGACCGCCAAGACCGGCAATGGCACTACCGATGCAGGTTGCCCAGTACTTATATGCATTTACGTTAATGCCCGCTGCATCCGCAGTTGCGGGGTTTTCACCGACAGAGCGGAGGTGAAGACCTATACGGGTACGCTTAAATACAAACGCTGTAACAAGCGCAATTACGATTGCGAGATAAGCAAGAAATCCGTAGGAAAGGAAAATCTTTGTAAACCAATTAACCTTATCCGTAACGGAAATAGAGCTTCTGAAGAACGCGCTGGTGCGAACGAGAGCGATAGAAGCCGTCTCGCTGTTTGTAAGCTTTGCAAGAGAGCCACCGAAGAAGTTACCGAAGCCTACACCAAATGTGGTGAGCGCAAGACCGGTTACGTTCTGATTTGCCCTGAGGGTTACGGTAAGGAAGCAATAAATAAGACCCATAAGAGCGGAGCCGAGAATGGAGCAAAGCATCGGAATCGCAATAGCAAGGAAGGGGTTAAGGGGCGTGCCTATTCCCATTGCGTTTTCATAAAGGAAAGAACCGATAACGCCGCTGATGCCACCAACGTACATAATTCCGGGAATACCGAGGTTAAGATTGCCGGTCTTCTCGGTAATGATCTCACCGGTAGAACCAAAAAGAAGCGGTATACCCTGACAAACGGCACGCTGTAAAAAAGTAGCTAACATATTACTTTACCTCCTTATGCGAGCCGCGGAAGATAAGCTTGTAATTGATGAAAAATTCACTTCCGATGATAAAGAAAAGAATAATACCGGAAATAATATCCGCAAATGCCTGATTGAGTCTGAATACGGTAGCAATCTCACCCGATCCTCTTTCAAGGAAAACAAGAAGGAAGGATGTGAAGATCATAAAGAGAGGGTTAAACTTAGCAAGCCAGGATACCATAATTGCGGTAAATCCACGGCCGTCCGCTGTGGTGGTTGCAATGGTGTGGTTGGTTCCGCCGACAAGCAGAAAGCCTGCAATACCGCAAACCGCACCGGAGAGGATCATAGTACGGATAATAACCTTTTTAACGTTGATACCAACGTAACGTGCTGTGTTCTCGCTTTCACCTACAACGGATATCTCGTAGCCCTGCTTGCTGTACTTGAGGTAAACGTACATAATAAGGCAAAGGATAAATACGATGATAATGTTAAGGAGATACTGATTACCGCCAATGGAGGGGAGCCAACCGACGAGGCTGCTCTGATTGATGATACCGATGGTACCGGAGCCCTTGGGAACCTCCCATTTTACGATGAAGAACTCAATGATCTGCATCGCAACGTAGTTCATCATAAGTGTAAATAGGGTTTCGTTAGTTCCCCACTTTGCCTTGCAAATGGCGGGGATAAGCGCCCAGATTGCGCCTGCCGCAATTGCGGAAAGAACCATAAAGAGATACAGAAGCGGAGCGGGAACGGAATCACCTATAAGGATCATACAAGCGGCAGTTGCAAGACCGCCGATAAGCACCTGTCCCTCGGCACCGATATTCCAAAATCGCATCTTAAATGCGGGAGTAACTGCAAGAGATATGCAAAGAAGCATTGCTATGTTCTGCAGAAGAAGCCAAACACGACGGGGCGTGCCGAATGCTCCCGCAAACATTGTGGAATAAATCTTAATCGGGTTTTGACCGGTAAGAAGAACGGTTACGATTGCGCTGAAAAGAAGAGCTCCGAGAATAGCGGCACCTCTGATAAGCCATGCCTTTTTCCAGGACATCGCATCGCGCTTTGCCATTCTCACTAAAGGCTCATGAATCTTATTGTGATTAGTTGTCACCTTCGGTACCTCCCTTCTCCTCATTATCTGCCTTTGTCATCAAAAGACCGATTTCTTCCTTTGTTGCGGTACGTCCGTCAACAATACCGGAAACGCGGCCGGAGCTGATTACCATAATTCTGTCGCAAAGCTCAACAAGAACGTCAAGATCCTCGCCGACGAATATTACGGCAACGCCGCTTTCCTTTTGCTTATTTAAAAGATTGTAGATCATATAAGAGGAGTTGATATCAAGACCTCTTACAGGATATGCAGCCATAAGAAGTGCGGGTGCTGCCGCAATCTCGCGACCTACAAGCACCTTCTGCACGTTACCGCCGGAAAGACGTCTTACGGGCGTATTCGCACTGGGAGTTGCAACCTCAAGATCCGCAATTATTTTATCTGCAAGATCGTGGGGCTTCTTTCTGTCAATAAAAGCGGATTTACCCTTGCTGTAGCTGCGGAGCATCATATTATCAATAATGCTCATATTTCCCACAAGTCCCATACCGAGTCTGTCCTCGGGTACGAAGGAAAGACGTACGCCCATCTCGCGAATTTCAAGAGGGGTATGGTCACGCAGATCAGAGATCTGTCCGTTCTTGGGATTAAGATAATTAATAGAACCGGAATCAATATGCTGGAGTCCCGCGATAGCCTCAAGCAGCTCGCGCTGTCCGCTACCCGCTATACCCGCAATACCGAGTATCTCTCCGCTGTTTACGGTGAAGGAAATGTTATCAAGAATAACAACGCCTTCTCTGTTCTTGCAATTTATATTTTTAACGCTGAGTCTTTCACAAGTGTTCTTTGGCTCAGTACGCTCAATATTCAACTTGATTGCCTTACCGACCATAAGCTCGGTAAGAGATGCCTCCGTTGCCCCTGCGGTATCAACCGTGGCAATATGCTCTCCCTTTCGAAGAACAGCAACTCTGTCGGAAATGGAAAGCACCTCGTGCATCTTGTGAGTAATAATAATGATAGATTTGCCGTGGTCGCGCATACGGCGCAAAACGGCGAAAAGCTTTTCTGTCTCCTGAGGTGTAAGAACGGCAGTAGGCTCGTCCAGAATCAGAAGATCGGCGCCTCTGTAAAGCACCTTAACGATCTCAACTGTCTGCTTTTCGGAAACAGACATCTCGTAGATCTTTTTATCGGGGTCGATGGCAAAGCCGTATTTCTCCGAAATTTCAACGACCTGACGGCGTGCTTCCTTCAGATCGTACTTTTTACCCTTGTTGATGCCAAGGATTATATTTTCCGTAGCGGTAAATACGTCAACAAGCTTAAAATGCTGATGTATCATACCGATACCGTGTGCAAAAGCATCCTTAGGTGTGCGGATGTCAACCTCTTCGCCGTTTACGAATATCTGACCCTCATCGGGATAATAGATACCCGAGATCATATTCATAAGCGTGGTTTTGCCGCTTCCGTTTTCACCGAGAATGGCAAGTATCTCGCCCCTCAAAACGGTAAGATCAACCGAATTGTTGGCAACAAGACTGCCGAATTTCTTGGTAACGCCCTTTAACTCTATTGCTGCGTTTTTCATTCCGCACCTCCGTTGGTAATAACGACAATCGAAAGTCGAAATTCTTGAATTTCGACGGCAAATCTTTGATTTGCCAACAGTTTTCTTAAGGAAAACTGTCGATTTCTGTTTCAATGAATGTATCCCCAACAAAGCGATTCGCTTTGTTGGGGGGGCTGATAAATCAGCCGCGAAAAGGCTTTTTGCCTTTTCGACATCCTACATTCATTATAAACGAAAATCCGAAGAGATCCAATGACTTCTTCGGAAATCGGGGGATAGGACCTGCCGAAGACTTCGGCAGGTCCTAAATTTTATTTAGAATTCGCTGTTAAGAAGAGTGATGCCGTCGATCTGGATATCGAAGTAAGGAGCAGAGCGCTTCTCAGACTCGTGGAAATATCCGTCGTAAACAACCTTGGTATCGGGAGTGTAAGCATCATCGGTATCAACGTCTGCAAGATGATCCTCGGAGAGAGGAGCGCCCTTAACGGTGAAGGTGGAAACGTCGAATACGTGGATGGTGCCATTGATGAGACCGGTCTTAGCAGCCTCGAGAGCCTCCTTGGTGCCTGCAGCTGCAACGCTCTCGTTGATCTCGCTGATAACAACGGAGCCTGCCTCAAGACCCTTACACCAGTCAGCGGGGATCTCGGTACCGTTCTTTACGGAGGTAATGATGAACTCCATGTAAGGAGCCCAGTTGATAGCGGAAGAAACGATGAAGGTGTTAGGACCTGCAGCGATGGTGCTTCCGTTGTAGGAAACGTTGGGAACGCCGGCAATCTCACATGCGGTGGGAGCACCCATGGAGTCAGCGTGCTGGGAAATAAGCTTGCAGCCGCCTGCGATAAGGTTGTTAGCAGCTTCCTTCTCTGCAGCCTCGTCGTACCAGCTTCCG
>JAFOAB010000104.1 GCA_017382555.1 Clostridia bacterium | reverse complement strand
TGTACATCATTTTTACAAGCTCGGCAAGGCTTGCTTCGTAAGCTGTTCTGTGGTTCTTTGCGCGGTAGTAATCGGCAAAGAGGGAGTGTGCAAACGCGGGGATATCCTCCTCGGTATAACCAAGCTCCGCAATGGTAGAGGGCGCGCCAACGGTCTTAACGAGCGCAAGGAATGCATCCGGAACCTCGCATGCGCACTTGGGAGCAGCGATACCGCTGCGGGTAATTGCAGGAATAAACGCCTCAAGCAGGTCCTTTATCTCGTTCATATTGTAAGCGAGGGTGTAAGGAAGAGTAAGACCGCAGCCGAGACCGTGAGGTGCGTTCTTTGCCAGGGTAAGGATGTAGGAAGCGCTGTGCGCGTAAAGTCCGCCACCCTGAGTGTATGCCATCATACCGAGTACGGAAGCATACGCCATCTTGGTTCTTGCCTCCATATCGTTTCCGTCCTTAACTGCAAGGGGGAGTGCCTCGAATACGATTTCAACCGCCTGAACCGCAAGAGCCTTGGTAAAGGGATTGGTGCATCCGCATACGCCCTCAACCGCGTGGGTAAGAGCATCGAGACCGGTGAACGCGGTTACCTTTGCGGGCATCGTTGCCGTCATAATGGGGTCAACGAGCGCGACATCCGGAATTGCCTCGGGAGAGCTGATGAACACCTTTTTGCCGTTATGGCTTGCTACCGCATAGGGGCTTACCTCACTTCCGGTACCGGAGGTGGTGGGAAGAAGGATAAGCGGAACGGTACGCTTGGTGGGTACCTTGTTGGTGATGATATCAACGGCATTATCGCCGGTGGAGAGTGCGCAAGCGGTAACCTTTGCGGTGTCAAGCGAGCTTCCGCCGCCAACACCGATAACCGCATCCGCACCGAACTCTCTTGCTGCCTTTTCTGCCGCAAGGAGATCGTCGGTATGAGGCTCGGGAGCTATATCGCAGAAGTAGCAATGTGCAATTCCCTGTGCGTCCAGAGAATCGGTGATAGGCGCAAGCATACCGAGCTGAATGATTATCTTATCCGCAATGATGGCAACCTTGGTAGCGCCAAGCTTCTTTGCATAGTCGCCCGCCTTCATTGCACAGCCGCAGGAAATAACGATACCGTTATTTTCAGAGCACGCACCGGGGAAACGAAGAACCGCATCCTTTTTAAGGGATTCGGGAGTTATATCAAAAAGTTCACTGTACTTAGACATTTTATGCCTCCAAAATTTTTCTTACTGTCTCGCCGTTTGCCATACCGTCACGCGCACCGAAGGTGGAGCAGTTAATGCCGCCGCAAACAGAGCCGCACCAAACAGCCTCCGCAATGCTCATACCGGTTACAAGGCCGTATACAACACCGCCGTGGAACGCATCGCCCGCACCAACGGTATCAACAACAACCGCATCGTATATCGGTACGTTCTTAGCGCCCTCATCGCTTTCGCAATAATAAGCGCCCTCCTTACCTGCGGAAACGATGCAGGGCTTGCCGTATATGCCGTACATCTTTTCTGCGAGAGATGCCGCAGTCATATCGGAATAGATGGTAGCCATGGATACAACGTTAGGAATAAGCACGTCGCAAAGCTTGCAAACGCCGTCAAACTCCTCGGGGGTAAAGCCGCACTGACGAACGGGATCAAGATCCACGTCGATGCAAAGGGTAGCACCCTTTTTATGTACCGCATTTGCAAAGGCAATTACCTGTGCGGGGGGAATCTCGCCAATTTCTATCATAACGAAATCGTCTGCGGTTATGGGGGCGACGAGCTTTTCTATATCCTCATCCGTAAGCTTTGCAAGGCTGTTGGGAATGAGGAAGCCGCCGCGACGGCGCATCTCAAGACCCGAATATACCGCAACGTTAAAGGGAGAGCAAAATTCATCGGAAACAATGATACCGGAGCAATCAACGTTTTCCTTTTCGAGAAGCTCGATTATTCTTTTACCGATAATGTCGTTGCCGAGCTTACCGAGAAAAGCGGTTTTAACACCGAGACGGGAGACCTGGGAAAGGAAGTTTGCAACAGCGCCTCCACCCATTTCTGCCCAGGTTTGTGCAAGAAGCTTGTCCTTATAAAGATCACCGTAATCTGCGGTTCTGATGCGGAAATCCACAGCAGCAGAGCCGAATCCGTATACTACAGCCATAGCTACCTCCAACGTAACATATTTTTACGGATAAAGTATAACACCGACACGAAGCCTATGCAATAACGGCACGCATAAATGACAATTATTGAAAAGCTGATGACAAGAATTGATGCATAACTAAAAAGCACCTCTTGTTTTTTCATAATAACACCGTTTTTGCGTTATTGCAAGACATTTTTTAAGTATATACGAGTTATTAATTGGGATATTATTTAACCATTATTGATTAAAACACTTATACAAACTCAAAATCTGCTATTTACTTTAGCAATTATTGACTATATAATGGTAACAATAGGCAGTTGACTTTCCGCATTATCGGAGGATGATATGAAAAAGCTCGTATTACTAACGCTTTTATCCACACTTTCCTTGCTTATGCTCTGCGCGTGCACCCAAGCAGGCACGCAAGATACGACCGAGCCACCCGCGGACACGACTGCTATAACGGAAGCACCGATTGCCGATGCCCCGACAGACGGCAAGATACGCATCGTTGTCGGCGGCGAGGGCAAGGCGGTGCTTATACGCGCCGAAAACGCCTCCAAGACCGTTTCAAGCGCTGTCTCTAACCTCCGAAATTACATAAAGGATACAGGCGGATGCCGCCTTGATGCAGCCGTTGACGTTGACGCAAAGGAGCGAGCTGACGTTGAGATAATTATCGGTGACACAAACAGAAAAACAGCAACGGAAGCAAACGTATCAACTAACGCCTACTCCATATTTGTGGAGGAGGAGGACGGCAAGGTAGCCATTTATCTGCTTGGAGGCAGCGACTTCCAGGTTCAGTATGCGGTTGAATACTTTATTGCAAAATGCATTGAAGCGGACGGCGATACTCTTTACGTCGATAAAAAGCTAAACAAGAGAGATAAATTTCTCCTTAACGATTATGAAAATCAGGGGCTTGCCGTTGTTGAAAAGGTAAAGACGATAAGCCTTAGCGCACGCAACACCTCAAACAAGGAATCCTCCCTCAGCTCGGTAACCAACGTACACGCAGTAGCAATGCTTACGGGCGAGTATTCCCTTAACCGGACACGCTCCCTTTACAACATCTGCGGCACAGACCTCGGCTTCCCCGTTCTGCATAACGGAAAGCTTTGGTTCTTCTTCGGCGACACGTTCTCGGGCGGCGAGATGAAGGGCGGCTGGAGAACCAATACCGCCGCATACACAACCGACCTTGATTACACAGACGGCATTGTATTTGACGGAATGTATTCCACAACGGCAGACGGCTTTGCAAGCGAGCTTATACAGGGCCTTAAAAAGCCGTACACCGAATACTCCAAGATTCCCACGGGCGCAATATCCCTCGATGGCACGCTGTACTTTTACTTTATGTCCGTAAACAACTGGGATTCCGATGCGGGCTGGGACTGCAACTACGGCGGTCTTGCAAAAAGCACCGACGACGGCAAAACGTGGTCGATCGTAGAGGACGTGCAGTGGCCGGGCGATTCCAAGTACTGCCAGAACTCCCCCACTCTCTGCGAAGCGGACGGCAAGATATACATAACGGGCATCACAGGCGGCAGACAGGGCTTTGCCAGAATGATGCGCGTTGACAAGGATAAGATAGAGGATCTTTCCGCTTACGAGTATCTCACCGGATACACGGCGGCAAACGAGCCGATATGGACTAAGGGAGATGACGGAATACGCAACGAGTTTGCGCTCATCGACCATAAGGTATCGGAAAACACCATAGTATACAACGAATATCTCGGCGAGTGGATGATAACCTTTAAAAAGGACAGCACACTGCATCTGTACACCGCAAAATCCCCGGCAGGTCCCTATGCCTGCTCTGCGGAGATAACCTTCTCCTCCATCGGTGCGGGACTTTACGGCGGCTTCACCTGCTCTGCACTTATGCAGGAGGGCGGCAAAAAAATGGCGCTCATTATGTCCACTTGGGAACCCTGCTACAACACCTTTATACTTGAGATGACTTTAAGCAAAAAATAAATGCAAACGGGGATGATGCTATGAAAAAGATTAAGGAAATACGCTTTGTTGCAAATATCACGGGCGAAAACGAAACGGGAAAATGGGACGTTTACGGAACCGACCTCGGAGTACCCGTGTATAGCCCCACGCTTGAAAGAATGTATTTTCTGTTCGGCGACACCTTCGGCAGAGGCGAAGTAGACAGCTCGGAAAAATCGAACTGGCGCGGAACCGTTGCGGGATATACAGATGATTTTGATTTTACTGCCGGCATCAATTGGCACGGCTTTCTTGCCGATGAAAAGGGCGACGCACGCCAGCTTGTTGCCGCACACTACTCCCCCAATGCCGACAAGGTTGAAAGAACCAAAATAAGCCAAGGCGGTATTGAAATCGACGGTGCGCTTTACGTATTTTACGAATCCATAAACCATTGGGGCCCGTACGCGTCCGGTCTTTGGTATCTCAATTTCAACGGCACTCTTAAATCCACCGACGGCGGCAAGAGCTTTGAAAAGGTTTACGACCTTACTTGGGTCGAGCCTACGGAGGATCTGTACCGCCTTGAGGTTGCGGGCAGACTTGCGACAGAAACGATGGATATGCAGCCCTCCGGTGTGGAATTTGACGTAAAGGCACATATCGCACCCGGCTTTGGACAGATGTACGGCTGTGACGGCAAGGACGGATATATCTACATATTCGGACGCTACGGCGGAAGAATACACGGCATCAAGGTCGGCAGAGTTAAAAAGGAGAATTTCGAAACCTTCTCCGCTTACGAATATCTTACCGAATTCAAGGACGGCGAGGCGGTTTGGAAGCCGTACCGCGAGGGACTTAATGCAATAATCGCAGAGCCCGAAAAGGCGGAGGTCATCCCCGCGCCCACAAGCAATATGTCCGTTGCTTACAACGAATACCTCTCAAAATGGATGCTTACCTACTATTACCCCGGCGAGGGCATAAACTACGCGCTTTCCGATACCCCATACGGCCCTTACTCAACGCCCGAGGCACTACTTCCTATGGATCACGGGGAGCTGATGCGCGGCATCCCATCAAAGATCACGAAAAACTGCCTCTACGGCGGCTTTACGCACGAAAAGATGATGCGCGAAAATGGCAAGATAGTTCCGCTTATCGTGTCGCAGTGGTATTCCCTTGCCCCCGAAACAGGCAACCCCAACCTCGGCAAAAAGCGCTACTACGGCTCAAGAATGTTTGAGATTGAGTTTGAATAATAAAATATAAATACAAAACGGCGGGAGATAAACCCCCGCCCTACGGCAAAAAACGTCGCTATGTAGGGCAGGAGCTTGCTCCTGCCGTTTTCATACGTGCTTATTCAATTCTGAATTCCTTCATATCATCAAGGCGCAGGAGCGTCGGCGGGTTTCCGCCGCTTGCGCCCGTGTCAATATCTATCCACGTATCCGTAAAAAGCACCTTGCCATTATGAGCGTAGGAAAGATAACCCGTGGGCGTATGACCGAATATCGTGATCTTGTCCTCAAAATATTTATCATCAAGCGTAGGGCGATTCCAAAGCAGCTCGTGCACCTCATATTCCCATATCGGTCTGTCCGGTGAAAAGTTGGCAAGTCCGCTGTGCGTGAGGAGGTATTCCTTGCCGTTAACCTCTATCTCCTCGTAAACCGAGGAATCGCCCACAAATTCCATTATCTCGCGAGCTCGATCTATCCCCAAGGCCCTCAGCCCCTTAAGGGTGGCGTCTCCGCCATTGCGTTGCCAATGAAGCAAAGCGTGCATCTTATCGAGATCAAGTCCTTTTATACTTTCGTCGGTGATCTCATCAAGCACGAATTTTGCCTCCAGCATCATCATTTCGTGATTGCCGCAAATAAAGATCATATTCGGCTGATCCATTATCCATTCAAGCAGTCGCGCGCCGTCATCGCCCCTGTCAACGACGTCACCGAGTATATAGCACTCATCGTCATCGCTAAATCCCGCCGTTTCAAGAAGCGCCTTGAATTTTTCAAGCGGATAACCGTGCAGATCCGAAATTACGTATACCATACTGCCCTCCCATACTAACGTCTTATATATATTATACCACAAAATCAGCCTAAGCTCAAGAAAAAACGAAAAAAGCTCGGAGCTACGGCGTTGTGTCCTTAGGAACATGACGCCATAGCTCCAAGCCTTTTTTACTTTATAAGCTTATCGAAATCCACAGCGGCAAACACTATCTGCGAGCGCCCGCTGTTATCGTCCTTCAAAGGATTATTTAACGCATAAAGCGTTCGTCCGTCCTGCGAAAAGGCAATACAGTTGCTATACCCTACGTTGGTTACGGACGCATCGTACGGGATGGGATGGGGGACGGTCGTCCACGTTTTTCCGTCATTCTTGCTGATAAAAAGATCCGTACCCGTGTTGCTTGTACCCTCACGCATAAACGTACCGCTTACAACAATCGTTCCCTGCTCTCCGCCGGCAGGACTCCACGCGCAGTACGGTGCGGAGCCGAGCGCCTTGCCGTCAACGCTTACAAGCTCGGTTCCTATATCGGAGGCATCGCCCCAATCAAGCCCGTCCACCGACACGCGATACATAATCGGATTTACGGCACCGGAGCGATAATTAACCACCTCGTACACCATAAAATAGCTTCCGTCCCCAAGGCGCGTTATAACCGCCATACCGGGCCTTTCCGTGTATACGGAGGATGCAACAACGTCAACGGCATCCCCAAAGGCAACACCGTCCTCCGACACCTTATATACGATCTTCTGCGAGCGAATCGCATCGGAATCATCGGAATAGAAGCAAACGAGCCTACCGTCGTCAAGCTGTACAAGATGCGGCTCCCAAACGCCGTTTTCAAGCCCACCTGCCGATGCAACCGTTACGGGCTTACCGAAGCTCTTGCCGCCATCCGCGCTAGCGTACAAGCGTATTGCGGAGGCTGTGCTGTGCGCGGCGTCAATAGAGCAGCCGGCAAGCAGCACCGTACCCGCAGGGTAATCGCCAAGCGGCATCGTAAGCTCTAAAAGAAAGGGATTCCACTCGCTTTGCATCGTTTTGTCCGTTTCCCTCACCACAGTTCCGAGGCTCCACGTTTTTCCGCCATCCGTGCTTCTGTATATTGCATAACCGGGCTTTTGCGCCTCAAGCCCCGAGTTAAGCTGCTCGAAGGTCGCAAGCATCGTGCCATCGGAGAGCGTAAGCATACGCGTATACTGCACACCGCAACCCCACCAATTGCTTTTTGAAGCGGCAACTGTAACGGAAAACTCCTCTATTTTCGGCATTTTTACTTCCTCCGTAGCTAATGTGTTTGAGTGAGCATCACTCGTATCTTCGGTATTATCGGAGGG
>JAFOAB010000103.1 GCA_017382555.1 Clostridia bacterium | reverse complement strand
TCGGCAAAAACATAGTAAGACTTTTACTTGAAAACTACGGCTACGACGTTATCGACCTCGGCAAGGACGTTCCCGCAGAGGAGATAGTTGATGCGGCAATAAAGGCGAATGCGCCGATAGTCGGTCTCAGTGCTCTGATGACGACTACCGTTCCCGCTATGGAGAAAACGATCAAGCTGCTTCGCGAAAAGGCACCGGAAATCAAGGTTATGGTCGGCGGTGCCGTGCTTACTGCAGAGTATGCCGCAAGGATCGGCGCCGATAAGTACGCGCCCGATGCGATGAGCGCGGTGAGATGTGTTGAAGAAATGCTTGCGGAGAAATGATATGCTGTTTGAAAACAAGATAAAGGAAGCTTATCTGCAAAGAATATGCCGCAGATATGATGATGAGGGGCTTGCGCGCTATTTCACCCATCACGATTTTGACGGGCTGAAGGCGGAAGCGTTCTCATTTGAGGGCAGGGAAGGGCATGCGCTTAACGGTGCCTTCTATTACTACGATGGATACCGTGCCGACAAGCTTGTGGTGTTTGACCACGGTATGGGTGGCGGTCACCTCTCCTATATGCGTGAGATAGAACGCGTTTGCAGGGCGGGGTATCGCGTGTTTTCCTACGATCACACGGGATGTATGACCTCCGGTGGCGAAGGAACGGGAGGATTTGCCCGCTCTCTTGACGATCTTGGCCGCGCAATCAATGCGCTGAAGGTGAAGCTTGGAGAAGATATGGCGTTTTCCGTTATCGGCCATAGCTGGGGTGGATATTCCACGCTGAATATCGCATCGCTTCATCCCGATATCGAAAGCATCGTTGCCATATCCGGATTTTCCTCCGTAAAGCGTATGCTTGACGGTGTGTTTAACGCATACGCTCCCCTAATAATGAAGCTTGAGGAAGGAAACGCTATTCCCACTCTCGGTGCGGATGCGGCGACCTCTCTTGCCGATTACAAGGGACGTGCGCTCGTTATACATTCGAAGGATGATCGCGTTGTTTCCGCAAAAAAGCACTTTGCGTATCTTAAGGAAGCGCTTGCGGAAAACGAGAACGTGAGATTTATGCTTGTAAACGGCAAGGCGCATAATCCCAATTATACGCAGGATGCTGTTAAGTACCTTGCGGCGTATGTAAAGACGCTTACAAGGCGCCTGAGGAAGGGAACGCTTGCTACGCCCGAGGCAAGGGAGGAGTTCGTTGCCTCCTTCGATTGGTGGCGTATGACCGAGCAGGATGAAGCTGTTTGGAAGGAAATAATTGACGTCATCGGATAAAAAATACGGCTCGGAGCCTCGCGCAAATGCACGAGGCTCCTTCTTTTGTGCAAAATGCTACAACGTAAAAAAATATACTTGAAATTTGTGAGAAATGCACAAATTGCAAATTGGTAAATTCGTCAAAAAGTCAGTGTGGGCGTTTAAGTGCGAAAAATGGGCTTAAAACGGCAAAAAACGCCCCAAAAATCGCTGTAAAAAACCCACTGCTCCGCACGTTTCGCTTCTTTGCAGCAAATTGTGCGAAAAACAGTACAATTTCTTTATAATAAGTCGCTTGACATTGCGTTCACAATATGTTAATATATTAGACATAAAACAACCGCCTGCGGGCGGGTCAAATACAACAGCATTGCCGTAATCCGTGTGCGATCCGGGCACACTACCGCACGAGTGGCGGGGAGGGCATTTGTTCGGAGAATGATGACTGTTCTTTCCGAGCTTTTTTTATCTCTTGAGATAGGACGAGCCGGCGGGCAGTCATATTTGCGTTTATTTGACGGTTGATTCCCCTGTTAAGGTAATTTTTGGAGGAAGCTATGAGAAAATCCCGTTTCTGCAGAGCCCTTTCTCTCCTGCTTGCCGTTCTTATGGCCATGGGTTGCTTCGTTCTTCCCGCGGCTGCCGCGGAAGAAGGATCCGTGGTCGGAACCGGAACGACGCTTGCGGAGCTGAGAGAGCTTCTTAACGCGATATCGTACGAAGAGTATCTCGAAAAGAATACTAACGTACCTGTCGCAACGAAGTCGGTAACAGTTAATGCTGCCGATTACCTTGCGTCCGAAACCGATGCTACGGTTGAGGTCGTAACCAACTACGAGGGTAGCACGGGCAAGTCCCTGTTTATCCCCGACACCGGTACCGTTTCTTGGAAGGTAAACGTTCCCGAGACCGGTAAGTACGGTGTTTCCGTAAAATATTATCCTCTCATCAAGTACACCACCAAGGATGGCGTTACTCACGAGGGTAAGTCCGCTTCCATCGAGCGTACCTTCCTTGTAAACGGTAAGGTTCTTTTCGATGAGTCCCGAATCATTTCCATGACTAAGGTATGGTCCAATACCTACTTCGAGGACATTGCGGGTCAGACCGAGTACACCTACGGAACCAGCGAGGGTGATCCCCAGTTCCGTCAGGATATAAACGGCAACGATATCCGTCCTGCCGCTTATATGAATCCCGAGTGGCGTGAGTACGTATTCGAGGATAGCTCCGGATACTACTCCGGCGGTCTCCAGTTCTGCTTCGAGAAGGGTGATAACATCATCAGCCTTCGCGCAGTAAGAGAGCCCGTTGTCATCGAGAGCATCACCCTCTTCCCGCTTGAAGAGACAAATACTCTCGAGCAGTATGTGCAGACCGTTGGCGGAAGCGAGTCCTCCGTTGGCGCTGCAACCGTTTACATCGATGCGGAGAAGCCCTACAAGTTCTCCGATGACGCTATCTACCCCATCAACGACCGTACTTCTGCTCTTACATATCCCCAGAAGCACGATGCTCAGCCGCTTAACACCATAGGCGGTAAGGAGACCTATAAGACCGCAGGTCAGTGGGTATCCTACGAGTTTGAGGTAGAGAAGACCGGCTGGTACACCATTGCATCCCGCTACAAGCAGGATGACCTTCCCGGTATGTTCACCTCCCGTATCATCAAGATCGACGGTGA
>JAFOAB010000102.1 GCA_017382555.1 Clostridia bacterium | reverse complement strand
TTCTCCTCGGTTGCGATGCACTGCGTGCAGTTGTACCAGCTCATAATAGCGCGCTTGCGCCATCTGTCATCACCGGTGTAATCGGCAAGACGGAGCCACTCGCAGCACATAAGCTCGCCCCACTGGTCAAGAGCGGGATGCTGTACGGAAACGTAGGTGGAGCCTGCGGTATAATAGCCGTACTGCGTAAACTCTGCCTCGGGACCGTAATGTACGTCGTAGGTGTAGAACCAAGAAGCAAAGTAGTAGGAAGCCTTTTCCGCATACTCAAGATACTTCTTATCACCGGTAATCTCGTAAATATCAAGAGCGGCAATGATGATGGGCCCTGCAGTCTCCTTATCCACACAGGTGCAGTCGATAGCACCCGCTGTGCAGAGGAACTGATCGAGATCGCGCTTCATATAAAAATCAAGGCTCTTTATCGCATATTCAAGATATCTCTCGTTGCCGAGGATGCGGTAGCCGTCCACAAGCGCCATCGTTACGAACGCGCCGATTGTACCGTTCGGCTCCTCACAGCGTCCGTCGAAGTGCCATGCCTTACCGAATGCAAACTCCTCGCTGTAATGATCGCAGAAGAAGTCGAAAATCTTAACGGCAAACTCCTTGAAATCAGGTCGATCTATTCCGTTTTCGCGGAGAAGATCGTAGAGCTTTATCATCTCGCAAGCCGCCCAACCCGTGTTACAGGTTTCGGGGAGCCAGCCGGTTGCATAGCTTACGTTAGCCGCCCAGCTCTTGGAGTAATCGCGGGGCTTGTAGTTCCAGTTCTGTCCCTCGGTATACCACTCGTAATGCGCAAGCAGAAGTCCGCTTTCCGACTGCTTTTCAAGCCAGCTGTCACAAACCGCAAGCGCCGCCTGAAGAAGCTTCTTTTCACCCGTGCGGAGATATTCAAGCACGAGCATACGCGCGTTCATAATGTTCTGTCCGCACCAGCCTATCTCGAAATGAGGAACGACAAGTGCACCGGGCGCATTCGCGCCGTAGCGGCTGCGGATACCCGTAGAGAACAAAAGCTTGCCCTTGTGCTCGTGGAGAAGGAACTTTGTAAAGGTAATGCCAAGGCGCCAGATCTCGTCCACGCTGTGGTTGGGGCCGTGCTCAAAGGGGAAAAGATCAAGCGCACGGTCAAAGGTCTCAACCGCACCGTAGTTTTCCCACTTGGGAACGGAGCAGAGCATATAAACCGCAAGGGTAATGCTCTCCCCCGCCTTGAGGGTTATGTAAGTATCGTATCTTTCGCAATACTTATCGTTTTCGTAATAAGTATAGGGGGCCTCGGTTACGGGCCAATAGATACGCTGGGATATCTCATCACCAACGGGACGGAGAGAAACGGAGGAAACAAGGCTTTCCGTAGTCTCGCCGGAAACAAACAGAGAAAATGCAAGATCCTTCGTTTCGGTAATAGAGCAGGAGGGTACGGGAGTTCTGTCATAGGAATGGATCCAAGGCTCGCCGTTATCGGCGATCATACCCTTGGGCTCAAGTCCCTCTCCCCAATAGTTACCGTTATAGGAAACGCAGGGGATAAGATACTTTGCGGGGGTAAAGGCCGTAACCGCTTCGTAAATAAACTTTACGGTGCGGTCGGTCGTGCCGTTGTTTGTAAAGGTACGGGAAAGGTAGAAAAGCCCGTCGCCCTTTTCTTCCTTTTTCTCGGTATAGGAGAATCCGTTATATTCACTTCCCTGACTATCAAGGGTAAACTCTTTGCCGTTTTCCTCGATGATGGGGGAAGCAATGCGCGCTATCGCACCGTTTGCGTTATCGGAGAACGCATAATCGGAGCCGTTTTTAATTATGTACATACAGTCACCTCCATATGTGTTAACCCCATTCTATCACAGCGTATCGACAAAAGCAACCGATTGAAAAAAATAAGTTCCTAATATTTATTTTTTGTACTGTCTCGGTAATTGAAAAAGGACTTGATTAATGCTATAATGTAGGCAGGATCGCCTTTAAGGAGTATGATATGATAAAAATAATGTTCGTTTGCCACGGAAATATTTGCCGCAGTCCGATGGCGGAATTTATATTTAAGGATATGGTTAAGCGCGTGGGGCGCGAAAATGAATTTATCATTGCCTCCTCAGCGACAAGCACCGAGGAGATATGGAACGGCATCGGCAATCCCGTTTACCCACCGGCACTCGAGGAGCTTGCACGTCACGGGCTGAAATGCGACGGCAAGCGTGCCGTTCAGCTTAAAGCAGATGATGCGAACAGCTACGATCTGTTCCTTTGTATGGACAGCGCAAACGTACGCAATGCAAAGCGAATTCTCGGAGACGGATCCTCGCACAAGGTAAAAAAGCTGCTTGACTACGCAGGCGGCGGCGACGTTGCCGACCCGTGGTATTCCGATCGATTTGATATAGCATACGCTGACATATACCGTGGCTGTGAGGCGCTGCTTCAAACGCTTAAATAACCAGAGAACCCAGACGGTTTTTAAAATCCGTCTGGGTTCTTATATTGCCGCATACTGCGGCAGCTTAGTCACGTTTCAGCCTTCCCCTTGAGGGGAAGGGGGACCGCTTGCGGTGGATGAGGTGCCAAATATCCGTTTCTCAATATCTTTACAAACACCTGAAAAGTTATCCTTTATCTGCCTATTTGTATATCTAACAACATTGATGCCCAATCCGGCAAGAAACTCGTCGCGAATTCTGTCAGCCTCTCTGCCTTCCTCGTTATAATGCTGTCTACCATCGAGCTCAATAACAAGCTTAACTCCGGCACAATAAAAATCCACTATATAATTCCCTATAACCTTTTGCCGATGTATGGTTATAGGGAGTTTGCGGAGATAATCATACCACAGACGCTTTTCCTCTTTTGTCATATCCCTACGCAAATTTTGCGAAAGTCCGGTCAACTTGTGATTATGCAATTCATTCACGATACACCTCATCAGCAGCATACTGCGGCAGCTTCTCCTCAAGGAGAAGCCTTTTTAATAGCTCATTTTACGGCTTACAGCTGCCGCAGGGCTGGTATCCCTTGGCGATGAGGTCATCACGCTTGCCGTGATATTCCTTACGGTTCTTTTCGCTTATCTTTGAGGCGGCACCGCAATCGGGATAATGGAACTTCATACTGCTTTCGCTGATATTTACAACGTAATCCATACCGCTATCGGCTTGCGAGAAGTCCTCTGTCACCGTGCTGTTGTTGCCGATTCCTCCGAAGGGATCTCCCTTATACGCTTTTTCGGTTCCAAACACAACGTTCTTTCCGTCAGACGTGCAGACAATCGTTCCGTGCAGATCGGTACGGAACAAAGTCACGTCCGCATCACGCAGACGGCTGAGCACCTCTGCCGTGGGATGACCGTAATCGTTATCCTTGCCAACGGGAATCACCGCGTATTCCGGCATAACGTTGCGGAGAAATACGTAGCTTGTCGAGCTGTAGGAGCCGTGGTGACCGACCTTCAGCACCGTGCTTTCAAGGGTGTATTTAGATCCGGCAAGCGCCTGCTCCACTTCCCTTTCCGCATCTCCCGTAAACAAAAACGACGTTTCGCCATACACGATACGCATTACGATAGACGTGTTATTCGGCTCGTTATCAAGCGTGTTGACCGCAATGATAGTGCATTCGGCACTGCCGAGCATAAACTTATCGCCCGCCTTGGGAACGGTTATGGAAACGCCCTTGTTGCCGAGGTACCTTACGAAATTGCGGAACGCACTGCTGTCATACTCGGTAACCGGGCAAAATGCCGTACCGACCGTTGCATAATTCAAGGCACCCGAAAGACCGCCGATGTGGTCCTCGTGCGCGTGTGTTGCCACCATATATTCAAGATGGTTTATGCCGTGGTTTTTCAGATACGCGTATATAATGCTCGAATCCGCCGCATTTCCACCGTCTATAAGCATTGCCTTACCGTCACATACTATAAGCGAGGCATCCGCCTGACCTACGTCGATAAAATGCACGGCAAAATCGCCCGTCGGCATCTGCGGTTGAGTGTTACCGCAACCGCAAAGCGAAATGATAAACGCAAATACGATAAGTAATGAAGCTATCCTCTTAATGCTTTTCATCACGCTCTCCCCTTAATTACTTTCATAAGCTCGTTATAGCTTCCGCCGACGAATTCACCCGCTTGATACAGCTCTTCGATCTTCTCTGCGCTTGCGTACATAATTCCGCACGTTTCGCCCTCTTGAAGCACAGCGTTTGCAGGATCAAGCTCGCACTTAAAGTGCCACACGTCCACAAACATCTCGCTTGACTGCCAGGTATTTACGAGCTTACCGTCTTCGGCATTTATATCAAAGCCCGTTTCCTCCTTTACCTCGCGCACAGCGGCACGCAGAGAGCTATCCCCCGCAACGGCAGAGCCGCCCGTGGTCTCCCACATATTGCCGTAGCCCTTGTTGGGCGCGCGCTTGGTAATAAGGAATTCGCCCTTGCTGTTTTCAAGCAGTATCAAAACCGCAAGATGATAATCACCCTTCTTGAGAAAATCTCCGCGGCGGTGCAGTCTGCCCGTCGGATTTCTGTTTTCGTCCAAAACGTCCCACAGCTCGTTTGACGAGGTCTGAAGATTAAGCCACCATTGCACAGCCGCATATAGGGGCGGCTGTATCTCGGGATACGCAAGGTCCGCGGGAAGTGCGGGAAAATATGCCCTTTCCGCTATCTCGCTGTCTGCGGGTATCTCCGCAAACGCACGTACGCTTGCAAAATACAGCTTGCCGTAGGTAACCGCACCGTCAATATCAACCGAATAGGAGCTTATCTCCTTTATATCGTAATCAACTGCGCCCGTCTCCTCAAAAAGCTCGCGTTTTGCGGCTTCAAGCGGCGTTTCACCTGCTTCAATATGTCC
>JAFOAB010000101.1 GCA_017382555.1 Clostridia bacterium | reverse complement strand
GCCGCATATCCCACGGGACTTGCAATGTTGGGAGATTCGAAGATGAACCAGCCGAAGAGAATGAGGACGAGCGCGTATATATGCTTCAGCGCATCGGGTGCCTTTTCGAGCGCCTTGCCCCACACGTATTTTTCAAGCAAGAGGATCGTGCCATAATAAACTCCCCACAAAATAAAGCACCAATCCGCGCCGTGCCACATACCGGTAAGAAACCACACGGTAAAGATGTTAAAGATATGGCGCATAGGCTTGCAGCGGTTACCGCCGAGGGGGATGTACACGTAATCTCTGAACCACGTGCTGAGCGAGATATGCCAGCGGCGCCAGAAATCCGTAATGCTTTTTGCCATATAGGGATAATTGAAGTTCTCGCAGAACTCAAAGCCTATCATTCGTCCGAGACCTATTGCCATATCGGAATAAGCGGAAAAATCAAAATATATCTGGAAGGAGAACATAATGATTCCGAGCCACGCGGAAAGCGCACCGCGCTCCGCATCCGGCACCGCGAGTATCGCCTTCCACATCTCGCCCGCCGTATCGGCAAGCAGAGTCTTTTTGGCAAGTCCGCACACAAAGCGGCGTACACCGGAGGCAAACTTAGCCGTGGAATGGGTGCGCGAGATAAGCTGATCGGCAACGTCCTTGTATCTTACCACAGGTCCCGCGATAAGCTGTGGGAACAGCGCAACGTAGGTGCCGAAGAACACAAATTTCTTGCTGTGCTCCGCATCGCCTCTGTATACGTCGATAACGTAGCTCATCGCCTGAAAGGTGTAAAAGGAAATTCCGATAGGCAGGGCAACGTCAAGCTCCGGCAGAATATATCTGCCGAAAAGAAGGCTGATGTTATCCGCAAAGAAATTATAGTATTTGAAAAATCCGAGTATGCCGAGGTTGAATATGCAGGAAACGATAAGCCAAAGCTTTGCCCTTTTCTTATCCGTTTCTCTGTATTTACCGCAAAGATAGCCGAATATCCAGTCGCCCACAAGCGTCGCAAGCATCAAAAAGACAAGCGTAGGCTCGCCCCATCCGTAAAACACGATGCTGAAGAAGAACAGCACGGGATTGCGGCACACGGGCGGCAGCACGAAATATACGAGCAAGGTCAGCGGCAGAAAAAACTCCAAAAACTCAAGACTTGAAAAAATCATTACGTCTCCGATTAAAACAAATTATATATCTTTGTTATTATACACTAATATTTTAAATAAATAAAGGGGATAACGAATATTTTTTGCCTTAATTATCCAACAATCGTGCGGCATAACGGACGCCACGCGGGAGAAACTAACGGCAAACGGAGGAAAAACAAATGTCCGATATCATTAGCACCGTAGAAAAGGCCTGCGCCTCCGCGCGCAAGCTGAATTTCCCTATATACAAGGTGGAGCTTGCGGCCGCAGCCGAAATCACCGATCTTAATAACAACAAGGAGACCTTCTCCTTTTCCTGCAGAAAAAAGATAGGTCTCCTTTGGGTAATATTCGGTATTTTAATGCTTGTTGCACTTATAGGGGCGAAAGCCGCAAGGCGCAGATGATCAAAGCTCGTAAAGCACACCGTCCCGCATTTCAAGCACGCGGTCTGCGCTGTTTGCTACCGTCATATCGTGGGTAACAACCACAAGCGTTTGTCCGAGAAGGTTTTTCGTTTCCGTAAAGAGGCGAAGAACCTCCTCGGAATTTTTTCTGTCCAGATTTCCCGTAGGCTCGTCGGCAAACAGTATCTGAGGACGGTTGATAAGCGCACGCGCAAGCGCGACCCTCTGCTGCTGACCGCCGGAAAGCTCAGATGGCAGATGGTGCAGACGGTTTTCGAGATCAAGCGCCTTTATAAGCTTTTTAAGATGCTCCTCATACGTATGATCCTCTCTTGCGCACATAACGGTAGGCACAAGAATGTTTTCAAGCGCGGTGAGCTGAGGAATAAGATTGTGATTCTGGAAAACTATACCTATATGATTGCCGCGGAAGCGCGCAAGAGCGTCGGGCTTCAGCTTGGCAATATCGGTACCGCGTATCAATACCCTGCCGTCATTTGGACGCATCAGACCCGCGCAGATGTGAAGAAACGTACTTTTACCCGATCCGGAGGAGCCTACGATGGCAACGAATTCCCCGTCCTTCACCTTCATATTAGCGCGATTGCAGGCATAAACCACCTGGTCGTACTGCTTGTAGTGCTTGATAACGTCAACGGCTTCAAGAATATATTCAGACATATTATCACTCCGCATAAAGATTTT
>JAFOAB010000100.1 GCA_017382555.1 Clostridia bacterium | reverse complement strand
GTTGCCGCTGCAAACAAGAAGGCTTAAGGCTCCTTCAAAAATGAATAAAGGAGGCAGTGATATGCAAGTGTTAAAGAAATGGCTTTTACCGATATTTCTTCTTGCGGTCATTGCCTCCTTTCTGTTTGTCTCCTGCGGAGAGCGCGGAGTTGAATACTCGGAAACAGATATAGTTTCCGTTCTTGCAAATAAGGATAACGAAATAACTGTAAGGGCGCGTCTTGCAAATACTGTGCTTGAAGACGTGGGCGAGGGTGGCAGAGTGTATCTGTTTGCCGTATTGCCGGGTGAGAGTGTTTCAGATATCGGGAGAATGTCGCCCGTGGCGGAAAAGCGTGCCGCATCGGATATGACGTTTGAGCTGGACAGAGATGTCTCGTCGCTGCCTCTTCTGTACACGAAGTACGTTTTAGCGATAAAGAACGCGGGCGGTTATGAAATAGTTTCGCCCGCCGCATACGTTGAAAACCCCGAGGTGTTTGCAAAATATTCCTTTGCAAGTGCACCTCTTTCCAAAAAAGGACTTGCGGGAGTAAGCGCGGGCGAGGCGGAATCGCTTTTTGTTTCGCAGACCGTGATCGACGTTCCCGTGGACTTTCTTATAAATTGCGAGCACGGCGGAGAAAGCTGCGGTGTCGGTGTTGAGACATATAAGATATGTGCCGAGCGCCTTGCGCTTCTCGACCATCAGGTGCGCACCTTTGATGATGCGGGCGTTACGGTATACCTGCGCTTTATTGTAAGCAGTGAGGCAAAAGCGGAACGCGCGCTTCCGCTTGCGGCGGTTACAAGCTTTTTAAGCGAGCGATATGCAGGCTCTGTATCCGATATGATACTCGCGTTCGATCTTGGCGCGCCTGTTTGCGATGTTCACACAACGGCGGCGCTGCTTCGCGCATTCCGCACCGCAGCGGTAAGTGTGAACGATAGTGCTAACGTGTATTTTTCCGCATCCTGCATCTGGAGCACCACGGCAGGCGGAAGCGCGTCGCTTCTTGAGGGACTTTTCGATTCTCTTGCCTATAACGGTGCGATCCCCTTCGGTATTGCGCTTGATATGAGCGCGGCAAAGCTGCTTGATACCGAGGTGTGGAATGATCCCGTTGCGTCTGCCGATCTTTCGGGCGGATATATAACCGTCAGAAATCTTGAGATGCTTGCGGATTTTCTGCACGGCGAAAAATATCGCTTTGAGGGCAATGACCGCAGTATAGTGGTTACCGACTTTTCCGTGAGGACGGAAGGTGATAACGCGGAAAATATTCAGGCTACCGCAATTGCATACGGATATTACAAGACTTTATCTCTTGATACCGTGAGAGGTATAATATACGATTCGTGCTATGACAACGGTGACAGCGCGGGTCTGAGAAATGAAAACGGAGAAAAAAAGAGCTACGGCGTTTTTGCCGCATTGAACACGGAAAAAGCCGAAGCCGAAACGGAATTTGCCCTGCGCCTTATCGGTGTAAACCGTTGGGCGGCAGTAGTGGGAAGCTTTAAGGTGCCCGCTCCCGCTTATTCCAAGGAATATTTACAGATAAAATATGCTTCTCCAACCGAGGAGCTGAAGAAAAATACCCTGTTTGATTTTTCGGGCGGTGCATCGCACGGCTTTTACCCCTCGGATGGGGCTTTAAGCTGCGAGCTTGCGGAGAAGAACGACGGCTTTGAGCTGTACTGCGTGCTTGACAGTGCGCGCGTGGGCTTTGGCGG
>JAFOAB010000099.1 GCA_017382555.1 Clostridia bacterium | reverse complement strand
ATGAGCGCGGAGGAGATGATAAAAAGTGTGATAATATCCTCAGCAAACGATGCCGCCACCGCACTTGCGGAGCATATCGCAGGCAGCGAGGATGCATTTGTCGCCATGATGAACAAAAGGGCGACGGAGCTACAGATGGTCAATACGCGCTTTGAAAACGTTAACGGGCTTGACGATACGGTACCCGACCACAAAACCACGGCACGCGATATTGCCATTATGTCACGCGAGCTGATAATAAAGCACCCAAAGGTGCTTGAATACAGCGGTATTTGGATGGACACAATAAGGAATGGGGCATTCGGACTTACCAACACAAACAGGCTTATCCGCTTTTACAGCGGAGCAACGGGACTGAAAACGGGAAGCACGGCAAAGGCGGGCTTTTGTATCTCAGCAACTGCGGAGAGGGGCGGAATGAAGCTTATTGCCGTTATTATGGGCGCCCCGAATAGGGATGCAAGAAATGCCGATGCGAAGGCGCTTCTCGATTTCGGCTTTGCAAATTACGAGACGTATAGGGCGGACGGCGGTATTATCGAGCACATTTCCGTAAAGGGTGGCAGCTTGCCGGAGCTTACCGCAGAGTACGGCGGTGCTTGTATTTTGCTTGAAAAGGGAAGCTCTGCCGGGGTGCGTAAGGAGATACTTATTGAAGAATCCTTTGCCGCGCCTATAGAAAAAGGCGCAAGTGTTGGTAAGGTGATATATACCCTTGACGGCAGTAAAATAGGCGAGTGCGACATTATTGCCTCGCATACTGTGGAAAAGATAAGCTTTAGTGAGCTGTTTTCGCGAGTGCTTGGAAAATTTTTACTGAAATCGGGACAATAATTTATGAAAGCAATTGCTTTTTATTTGAAGATGGTGTAAACTATCAGTATCAAAAAAACACAAAGGACGTGAGCTTATGAATATAAAGTTTAATGACGGCTACATTGCCGATTCCGCAATTAAAAACGGCGCTGCTGCAATAGAGCCCGAGCTTTACACCGCGCTTGCCTCTGTTAAGGACGGAAGCGGCAAGGGTAACGATTTCCTCGGCTGGAGAGACCTTCCCGTTGATTACGATAAGGAAGAGTTTGCACGCATTAAGGCGGCTGCAGAAAAAATCAGAAATAACAGCGAGATCCTCGTTGTTATCGGTATCGGCGGCTCCTACCTCGGTGCGCGTGCCGCTATCGAGTTTGTAAACGGCAATATGTACAACACCGTTGGTCGCAACGGCCCCGAGATATACTTTGCGGGTAACTCCATTTCCGCACCCGCACTTGCAGGCATCCTTGAGCTTTGCAAGGATAAGGACTTCTCCGTAAACATCATCTCCAAGTCCGGTACCACCACCGAGCCCGCAATCGCCTTCCGTATGTTCCTTGAGCTTGCTAACAAGAAGTACGGCGATAAGGCAAAGGAGAGAATCTTTGCAACCACCGATAAGGCTAAGGGCACTCTCAAGAGCTTTGCAGACAAAGAGGGTTGGGAGACCTTTGTTGTTCCGGATGACGTTGGCGGACGCTTCAGCGTGCTTACCGCTGTTGGTCTTCTTCCCATCGCTGTTGCGGGCATTGATATAGACGAGCTTATGACCGGCGCGGCGGATGCGAGAGCAGAGTACCTTCTTACCGACGGTATGAACGATTGCCTTAAGTATGCCGGATACCGCAATGCACTTCTTCGCTCCGGCAAGTGTGTAGAGATCCTTGCAAGCTACGAGCCCTCCGTTGCTCTCTTCGCTGAGTGGTGGAAGCAGCTTTACGGCGAAAGCGAGGGCAAGGACGGAAAGGGAATTTACCCCTCCTCCGTTATATTCTCCACCGATCTTCACTCCCTCGGTCAGTATATCCAGGAGGGTCAGCGCATAATGTTCGAGACCGTGCTTGACGTTCAGAACAGCGGCAACGCCCTTGAGGTTACCTTTGACGAGGCAAATATCGACGGTCTCAACTTCCTTGCGGGCAAGACCTTTGACGAGGTTAACCGTACCGCAATGCTTGCTACCGTTCTTGCACATACCGACGGCGGTGTGCCCAACCTTGTTATCGAGGCAAAGGACAGAAGTGCCGCTACTCTCGGTCAGCTTATTTACTTCTTTGAGCTTGCTTGTGCAGTTTCCGGCTACGTGCTCGACGTAAATCCCTTTGACCAGCCCGGTGTTGAGGCATACAAGAAGAATATGTTTGCCCTCCTCGGAAAGCCCGGTTATGAGGCTATGCGTGCCGAGCTTTTGGCAAGAATGAACTAAGAAAAAGGAATTTTAAACAAATTTTTGAAAATATCGCACAACCCCCTTGAAATTGCTGACAAATTGTAGTAATATATATACAAGCAATCCCGACGGAGGTGGCGGGGCCGTCGGCATACAAATTCACCGCTTAGAGGAATGCTATGGTAAAACTTATTATTGGCGTTAAAGTCACCGGAAAAACCAAAACTCTTATCGAGATGGTACATACCGCTCTTGATCATTCCAAGGGTAAAGTTGTTTGCATCGAAAAGAGCAACAAGCTCCGTTATGACATAAACTATCGTTGCCGCCTTGTGGAGGCTGACGAGTACTTTGTTGATGACGCGCAGTCCCTTTACGGATTTGTAGCAGGTATGGTTGCCAGCGATCATGATATAACCGATCTCTTTATTGACAGCGGTCTTAAGATTGCAAACGATGATATGGATGCGTTTGTAAAGCTCATCAAGGAGCTTGACGTTCTTTCCGCAAAGCACACCTTCAACTGCGTGGTTACCGCTTCTTACGCTGTTGAGAACTGCCCCGATACCCTTAAGGACTATATTTAATCGATAAGCTTTCATTAAGCTGAAAAGGCTCGGATGCTCCGAGCCTTTTCTTTGTGTCAAGGACAGTAGCGCGGCATACTATGGTAGGGAAGGCGTATCCTTCAATATTCCATAAGGAGACTCTTCCTATGTCAGAAAACAAGTGCCTTTGCGGCGGATCAGTAACACAAAGAGAGGCCGTTTGCATAGATACACAGCGCATCCTCGATTCCTGCAGAGATAAGGATTGCTATGAGGATCAAAGGGTATGGCTTACGGAATACGGACATGACGTTATAAATCATACCACCGTTATTCGCGTTCGCCGTGCCGAGATCATCCGCGCACACGTATCCGTTGATCCCGTTGATTTTTCTCGCGGATTTTACCGCGTGACCGTAAGATATTACATCAAGCTACTGTTTGAGGGCTGTGTATGCAGAGGTAACAGCCGCGAATTTGACGGTATTGTTGTAATTGACAAAAGCGTTGTTCTTTTCGGCAGCGAGGGCAACGTACGCATCTTCCGCTCGAGCTGTGAGGGCTTTTGCGGTGATGGGGAGGTAAGCGATATCGATTGCGGCACTAATGCTCCCACCGCGGTTGTAGAGGCTGTTGACCCCGTAGTGCTTAACGTGCGCGTTGCCGAGGTAGGCTGCAGATGCGGATGCGCGTGCGGCTGCCGCGAAATCCCGGACAGTATTTGCGGCGCACTTTCCGGCTCTCTTTGCGAGAGCGCTGTTGGCAGAATGCTTGTCGTATCTCTCGGTATCTTTTCCGTTATTCGTATCGAGCGCCCCGCGCAGATCGTTGTAAATGCCTCCTCCTGCGCCGTGCCCGATAAGGAATGCGGCCCCTGCTGCGACGAGGGCAGATGCGATCCCTGTGCGCTTTTCAGGGATATGGATTTCCCCGTTTCCGAGTTTGTGCCGCCCTCCGGATGCCTTGCGGAAAAGCGTTGTAAATGAACTAAAACCGAAAAAAACGGCCAAAAACGCGAAAATAGCGGAAAAACGGCCAAAAACAGCAAGGATGCCCCTTTTGCGGGCATCCTTTTTGTAATATCTCACAAATATAGACAAAAATTACTGTCATTTTTGACAAATCCTGCACACAAAAAGATTGCCGCGTACACAAGCAAAGAACTCAAAAAAGCGAGAAAACGAGAGAAAACGAGAGATAGTGATATGCTAAATTAAAAATTCGAAAAAATCTTTTAAAAACCTATTGACTTATCAAAAAGTGCGTGATATAATAACCAACGTTCGAAAACAAAAACTATTGGAGGAATTATCAATGTCCACTTTTATGCAGAAGCCTGCAGAGATTGAGCGCAAGTGGTATATCGTTGACGCAGCTAACAAGCCCCTCGGCAAGACTGCTGTTACCGTTGCAACTCTTCTCCGCGGAAAGCACAAGCCCGAATACACTCCTCACGTTGACTGTGGCGAGTTCGTTATCGTAATCAACGCTTCCAAGGCAGTTCTCACCGGCAAGAAGCTTGAGCAGAAGTACTACCGTCATCACAGCGGTTACATCGGCGGCCTCAAGGAAGTTCAGTACTCTGAGCTTATGGAGAAGAACCCTGAGCTCGCTATGGAGCTTGCTGTTAAGGGTATGCTTCCCAAGAACACTCTTGGCAGAAGCGCTCTCACCAGACTTCACATCTACGCAAATGACGAGCACAAGCACGCGGCTCAGAAGCCCGTTGCTTACGAAGGTTAAGGAAAGGACGGAACTGAATAATGTATACTAGCGCTAAGCCTTATTTCTACGGCACTGGCAGAAGAAAGAGCTCCATTGCTCGCGTTCGTCTTTATCCCGGTACCGGTGCAATCACCATCAACGGCAAGGATATCGATACTTACTTCGGTCTTGAGACCCTTAAGCTCATCGTTAACCAGCCCTTCGGCGTAACCAACACCATTGGCAAGTTTGACATCGTTGCATCCGTAAAGGGCGGCGGTTTCTCCGGCCAGGCAGGTGCAATCCGTCACGGTCTCAGCCGTGCACTCGTTCTTGCAGACGAGGCTAACAAGCCCGCTCTCAAGGCTGCAGGCTTCCTCACCCGTGACCCTCGTATGAAGGAGAGAAAGAAGTACGGTCTCAAGGCCGCACGTCGTGCTCCTCAGTTCTCCAAGAGATAATTTCGACCAGAGGTCGAAACTTGCAAAAAAGGTTCTGCTATGCAGAGCCTTTTTTGTTATCTCTTTGAGAACAACTATGATTGCCCTTGCGGGCAAGTTATGAGTTATGATTGGCTACGCCAAGTTATGATGCCCTGACGGGCAGTTTGAAGTAACAAGGGCAATCATATCATAACGATGCGAAGCATCT
>JAFOAB010000098.1 GCA_017382555.1 Clostridia bacterium | reverse complement strand
GAGGAACAAGATGGTAGAGCGGATGCTCTTCAGTCGGGAATTTGCCCACAATCATGTCCATGCTGGAAGCCGATTTCTTGCCCTGGCTCTCACGTATGGTGATAAACATGACCAGCTGTCCCACTTGGGGTCCGCTGCTTTTCGGCACGTCAAACACGCAGATTGTCTCGTTGCCCTCCTGGTTGGCAATCTTCAGATTCACATAGGGAGAATTGTTGCGAGCCACGGCATCCTGGCGGCTCAGCACGATATATTCTTTGCTCATAGGAGATTTGTTTTGGTTTCTTGCATGCAAAGGTAATGATAAGTGGCAGAAGTACAAAATAAATCGGGACTTTTCAGAGAGAGAGAGGAAGGAGGCAGTTGCTCCCCCTCCTTTTCTTACTCCTTCTTCAGCAGCTCCTTAATCTTGTTCACCGCCACATCCACACCCAGCAGCGTTGCGGCAAACACGAGGAACTGCGCGATGGCCACCAGCACCGACTGTGAAATCTCGCCCTGCGGAGGCAGCAGCAGCGCCCCTATCAGGGCGATGCTTGCCACCATCAGCGCCCATGCAGCTAGCAGTTCTCTTGCACTCCAGTTCATAGGCATTCTTCGATTTTACGTTCCGTGGTCCGTTGAAACTCACGCTTTCAGCGGCATCGGCGACATCTTTCCTTCCTTCACCGTGTAGGGCGTTCCGAAGAGCGTGAAAGAGAAGTTCTCCCCCGAGCCCGTCACCGTCACCGTCGTGTCAGAAGTCTCCAGTCCGTCGGGCGCACCCTCTTCGAGGCTTGTGCTGCTGCCCACCGCAATGTACTTGCCGTCAGCCGTCGCGATAGCCTTTCCCTCCTCGTCCACGAGGTAGCCCTGCTTGATTTTCACCCCCTCAGTCAGCGCAATGTTGGTCAGCGTCACATTCTTGTGGAAGTTGATGTTGCCCCCTCCCGTCAGTCGGCGGCACTCGCCAGCCGTCGTGAAGTAGATGCGCTTCTGGCGGATGTTCTCGGTCGTCAGTTCCTCTTCCGTCGGAGCCGACTTCGCCTTCACCTGCGGAGAGAACGTTCCCAGCCCCTCCACCTGCACAGCGCGTCCGTTCATGACGAAGTAGCTGATGGCGTCAAAGAAGGCAGACTTCGCCAGCTTGATGGTCGATTCGGGTACATTCGCCGCACGGGCAGCATAGTAGATGAAGTCGTCGTTCTTCACCACTGGTCCGCGCTGCAGCTGCATGCCAAACACCACTGGCTTCGTCTCGCGGTAGTGCAGTGTCTTTTTGCGGAGGAAATACACCAGATTCCCCCTCAGTCCTGTATCAAGGGAGAACACGGTGCGGTCGCGCAGATTTTCGGGCACGTCACCGCGCACTATGCGCTGCGCAAGTCCCTCGGCAATTGCGGTTTTGCCGACACCGGGCTCACCGATGAGGCAAGGGTTGTTTTTAGATTTACGGGAAAGGATGCGTATAACGCTGCGTATCTCCTCATCGCGACCGATAACGGGGTCAAGCTTCTGCGCTCTTGCAAGAGCAACAAGATCCTGTCCGTATTTTTTAAGCGCATCGTAGCAGTCCTCGGGGGTGTCGCTGTCCGCGCGTCTGTTACCGCGTACAGCCTTTAAAGCGGTAAGAAATCCGTCCTCGGTAATTCCGAAGTCGCTGAATATTTCCTTTGCCTTGCCCGATGCGGTTTTTATAAGCGCAAGCATAATATGCTCGACGGAAACGTAGCTGTCACCCATCTTTTCAGCGCATTTTTCGGACTCCGCAAGTGCTTTTGAAAGCTCGGCGCTCACCTCGCTTCTTGCCGATCCGCTGACACGGGGAAGCTTTTTAACTTCGTCAAGCACACGGCCGACAAGCTGTGTGCCGTTTATATTCATCGATATAAATAGCTGGCGTATAAGCCCATCTGCAGGCTCGGCAAGTGCGTAGATAAGGTGAAGCGGTGTTATGTTTGGGTTGCCGTATTCGGCAGAGAGACGCTGTGCATCCTCAAATGCCTTTATTGTGTTTTTAGTTAGCTTTTCTGCATTCATATCTATACCTCCTTACAGGACGTTCTTTTTGCTGTTAATATAGGAAAGATAGCATAATTCAACCTCGCGTGCGGCTCTTGTGGGAATTTCGAGGCTGTTGAAAAATCTTCTCATCGCACCGTCTATTGCGGTAATGTAATCCGCAATGGCGGTGCCGAATTCCTCTGCGCTTAAATTGCCGCTAATGTACAGCGGCTTTGAGTAGCGACCGTCTTGGGATATTGTTCCGCATCTTCCGCAGGTTCGCTTTTCAAGTGTGGACCAGATAAGGTAAAATGCTCCGAGGCATTCGATAAGCGCGGTGCTTTTGCTTCGCAGGGAAATACGCAGTACACCCGATTCTCCGCCCGTTGACGGCTCCTTATACAGCTCAAGCGTATACTTGAGCGTCGGGTTGTATTTGTATGCTATCGGCGCTGTCAGTGAGAACATGGAAACAGACGGCTGGGAGGTAATGCGGTATTCTCCCGCACTGCGGATAAGCGTTTCCAAAGTGTTGAAAATTTCTGCCATACGCTGCTCGGGCGTAACGTAGCAGACCTTCTCCGCAAGTATATTATTAATAAGGGCAGAGCGGCTTATTCCCATTGAATATGCCATACGGTCGATACCCTCTATTACAGCATCCGATAAAACAAGCGAATATATACTTTTTTTCATAATGCACCTTCCTTTACACCTCAATTGTAACACCGCAATAATAATTTGTCAATACAATTATATAAAAACAAATGCAAAGTTTAAAGTTTGCGTAATACTGTTGACACAAATTCCGACAATATATATAATAATACTGTATGATTTTCGGGAGGATAGGAGTAGCGATGAAAAAAGCAATTGCGCTGTTTTTGATTTCCGTTATGCTTTGCTCGTGCTCTCTTATCAGAAACGAAGCAAGCGTGGAAAATTTTATAGATGAGTCCGTTATTGCGGAATGGGGTGCCGAGCACAGCAGTACCGAGGAATTTGTTAAGATCATAAAGATCATAACAAATGACAGCACGGAGCTGATGCCGTTTTCCGATCCGAAGACGGTGGCGGACGTGTACCGCGATAGGATACTTGCGCATCTTGTCAGCATCGGGTATTCTAAATATACGGGCAACACCGCGAAAATAACCGAGGCAGAGAAGAAATACCCCAAAATGAGGATTTCCGTGCTTGTGCCTTACGAGGATTTTGAATATATCGTTTATTCATCATTTGGCGGCGCTAAAACGATAAGCCACAAGGATGGAACGGTGTTTAGCAATCTCTCAAGGGTTGGAGGTTATACCGCGGTAGGACAGGTTAATGCCTCAACTGCGGAGGTTGAAATAACCTCCGTCAAGGAAACTGACAATACCTTTATAGTTACCTTTTACACGCTGTACGGGGGAGAATATTCTCCGCTTTACAAGGGCGTTTTTGTAAAAAGAGACGACGGCTCCGTATATCTCGGCATGCTTGAAAGAATAGCAGATAAAAAAATATCCGTACCCACGGGAACGGCTTTTAAGGAAACAAGCGATGAAGAAAATTAAGGAATATACCGTCTGCCGCGCGTGCGGTGAAGCGCTTTTGATAAACGGAGCGGTGCTGAAATGTCCCGAGTGCGGTGCGCAGATGATTTTCCCCACGGATGCAGACAGCGAAATTAAGCAGCATTATAACGATGCCTTCCGTTATCTTTTGCACGATGATTTTTACAGTGCAATCAGACTTTTCGAGGCGATAATCAAGACAGCCCCCTCCGCTGCATCGCATTTTGGTGCTTTTATTGCCAAGTACGGTCTTGGCGCGGACAGAGAGCGTATAACGGGTAATATCGTTCACTCTTGTAAGCGCAGAAGCACCGCAGACCCTATGAAGGATGCAGATTATCTTGCCGCACTTTCCTATGCCGATAATGCGCAAAAAAGCGTTTTGAACGAAACGGCAGACTTTATCTGCAAGGAGCAGAAAAGACTTGAGACGGCAGAACGCATAGCCGCGGAAAAGGAAGAGGAGAAGATTGGCGAAAGCGGTCTTTCCTCAGAATTCGAGGCGGCGCAGAAAAAGGCAGAGGATGCCGAGCGCAAAAAAGCGGAGGAAGCAAAGCGCATAGCCGATGAGGAGGCGCGCAGAGACAGTGCCCGCAGGGCACGCATTGAAAAGGCGAAAAGAGATGCGCAGGCGGCAAAAATTGTGAAAATTTCGCTTTTGGCCGTTGCTTGCGTAGCTTGTATCGCATTTGCGGTGACCAAGCTTATTATTCCCGCAGTTAATTACTCAAAGGCTGTAAAAAACTATGAAGCCGGCAATTACGCAGTAGCGGCGGATATCTTCCGTGATCTCGGCGATTACAAGCAGAGCGAGGAGTACCTTGCTACCGTTCCTTTTTACGGTTTAACGGCAGGAGATGAGGTCACCTTCGGCAAATATCATCATCACAACGGCGTTGCAAAATATGATATAGAGTGGGTAGTGCTTGAGGCGGATGACGAAAGCGTACTGCTTATCTCCAAATACGTGCTTGACGTTAAAAAATATCACGAAAAGCACATATCCGTAACGTGGGAAACAAGCGATCTGCGTACGTATCTGAACGGCGAGTTCCTTGCGGCGGCCTTTACGGGCGCAGAGCAGAATCGCATATTGACCGTAAAGCTTGAAAATCCCGACGTTCCCACTCTGGGCACGCTCGGCGGTGAGGATACCGAGGATAAGGTGTTCATCCTCTCAAACGCAGAGGCGGAAAAATACCTTGTAGGCAAGGATTACGCATACGGTGTTCCCACCCCATACGTAAGCTCTCTCGGTGTTTACATTGACGAGGAGGGCAATACCGGCAGATGCTGGTACTGGCTCCGTTCTCCCGGTGCAAGCCAGAGCAGCGTATCCAAGATAGATTACGACGGCACCGTAAATTATCGCGGAACTATGGTCGATTACACGAAGTACGGAGTGCGCCCCGCAATTCGCGTTAGCGTCGAGAAAATAGGAAGTTTAATAGATTAAAAAACAAGGCTGTGCTTTTTAGCACAGCCTTGTTTTACAATATAGGGTATATAGCGTTTTGGGTAAAGTCCGTGGGGGATAAGCCCGCGTGCTTTTTGAAAGCGCGCGAAAAGGAATAAACGCTTGAAAATCCGACGGCATCTCCAACCTCGGATACCGAAAGATTGCCACTGAGCAGTAGGTTTTTCGCAGTTTCGATTCTAATGTTCGTTAGGTACTTCATTGGGGAGATGCCGTAACGCTGAGTAAAAAGCTTGCGGAAGTATACAGTACTCATATTAGCAATTGAAGCAAGCTTTTCGTTTGTTATATCTGTATCCGCATAATGCTCGGATACGTATGTGATGACGGGGAAAAGCGCTTTTTCTTTTTTTCGAATAACGTAGTCAACGTTCTCTGTAAGGCTTAAGAGGTGCAGCAGCTCGTAAAGCTCTGAAAAAACCGAAAGCATATAACCAACGCTTTTTTCCTTCCAAAGCTGTGTCATATTATTTAACAGCTTGCGTATTTCAGTATTGTCCGCAAGCTTGAAGCTGTGAAAATCCTCGATATCGTTAACACATTCAAATTCAATTGATATGCAGGGGCCAAGCTCGAGTATTTCGTATGTGTAAGGCTTGTTTTTCGGCAGGAGCAGAACGTTGTGCGGATCGCAAATATATTTTTTTTGGTCACATATGTATTCGGTTTTCCCACCAAGCTTAACTGTGAGCGCACACCGTTTTCTGTCGGTTCTCGTTACGCGCTTTTGGGTGTGTACGTTTATATTGAAGATGTTATATATTCGAGTTATACACATTTCATTTAAATCGAGAAGCATTCGATCACCACCTAAAGCAATTATATCAGTAAGCCGACAAAAATGTCAATTAAAAACAGGTAGATTTGTATCATTTTGGTTAAATATTATCGTTCCTGCCATTTACAAAACAAGGCTGTTGCGGCAAAATAAAGGTATAAACCGAAGCGTGTCAAGGAGCATTTATGAAAAAGATAAAAATAGGACAGATAGGAATAGGGCACAACCACGGCGCGGCAAAGGCGGCGGATTGCAAAAGACTTGCGGATCTGTTTGATTTTGTCGGCGTTGCGGTGCCCGAATGCGATAACGCGTATATAAAGCGTAAGGAGCTTGAGGCATATAAGGATATACCATTTATGACGGTTGATGAGCTATTTGCAATCCCCGATCTTGATGCCGTGCTTATTGAAACAACCGTACCCAATCTCGTCCCCTACGGGCAAATGGCAATCGACCGCGGGCTTCATATCCATTTGGATAAGCCGGCAGGTGAGAATTACAAGGAGTTTGAAAATCTTCTTTGCGATGCAAAGGCAAAAAAGCTTGCCGTGCAGATGGGATATATGTACAGATATAACCCGGGAGTTTTATATGCCCTTGAGCAGATAGAAAAGGGGGCACTCGGTAACGTACATACCATAGACGCGCATATGAGCACGGAGCATAAGTCCGATTTCCGTAAATACCTATCGCAGTTTAAGGGCGGCACTATGTATATCTTCGGCTGTCATCTTATTGATCTTATCGTCAAAATAAAGGGAAAGCCTAATAGGATCGTGCCGTTTAACGTAAGCACCGGAAGGGACGGATACGACTTTCCCGATAATTGCTGTGCCGCGCTTGTGTATGATGACGGAACGTCATTCGTGCGCACCTCCTCAGTTGAAATAAACGGTTGGGGCAGAAGGCAGATAGCGTTCTGCGGCACTGAGGGCACGATCGAGATAAAGCCGATTGAAAGCCCGATGATAGTGACAGAAGCGTACGCCGGTGAAACCTCATCCTGGCGGGACGTGCATCATGAGGTGCATCCCGAGCCGCAGATGCACAGATATGTGAATATGCTTACGGATTTTGCAAAAATGATAAGAGGCGAGGGGGAAAATCCGTATACCTATGAGCACGATCTTTACGTGCATAAGGCAACCCTTGCGGCGTGCGGGTTTGATATTGAATTGTAATGAGAGAAATCATGAACGTGGTAAAGTAGTTTTGAAGATCAAATAAGGAGCTGAGTATGGAACGCAAGCGTATTTGTTTTACATCCCCGGGGGTTGCGGAATTGGTTGATGAGAACGTTGCCGAAATTGCGGAGGATGAGGCGCTTATCAAAACGGAGTACAGCGCGATAAGTGCGGGCACCGAGTTTGCAAATCTTGTGGGTGAGCCTAATATTCCAAGCGGAGATAAATGGCCAAAGGGGTGCGGTTATTCCTCCGTTGGCAGAATTATTGCCGTGGGTGAAAGGTTTACCAAATTCAAGGTTGGTGACCGTGTTATCGTTTATCACGGCTACCACACAAACTATAATAAAGCAAAGGCAAATAAAATTTTTCGCGTGCCCGATGGGCTTGATTCCAAGGAGGCGGCTCTTGTCATCATTGCCGCAATGGGGCTTGGTGCTGTGCGTAAGTTAAATATCGAGCTCGGACACAGCGCAATGATAATCGGCCTCGGTCTGCTCGGAGTATTTGCAATGCAGTTTGCAAGAGCCTCGGGTGCGTGTCCGCTTATAGTGTCTGACTTTAACGAGGAGCGCAGACAGCTTGCGTTGAAGCTTGGCGCAGATTATGCGCTTGACCCTGCGGCACCCGATTATATCGAGCAGGTGAAGAAGATAACGGGCGGCAAGGGCGTTAAAAGCATCGTTGAGGTAACGGGCTCCTCGCGTGCGCTCGAGCAGGCGCTTGAGCTTGTTGCTCCGATGGGTTCGATCGCGCTCAACGGCTGTACACGTGTTTCCGATATGCATATCGATTACTACAGCCAAGTGCATAAGCCCGGTGTAAGGCTTATCGGCGCACACAACTTCGTACGCCCCAAGGTGGAATCCTATCCCGGCCACTGGACTATGGAGGACGATTGCCTCTCAATTATGGAGCTTGCTCTCGCGGGGAGGATCGATATCCGGTCTATCATCAGTGAGGTGCATTCTCCATCGGAGGCAACCGATGTATTCGAAAGACTTGCAAATGACCATTATAATTTCCCGCTTGGCGTTCTGTTTGATTGGAATGAATGAGAGGTGGAAAAATGGATTTTCAAAAGCTTTGTGACGGACTTTCGTATGAAAAGGATTCAATTCTTGATTTGAGGTAGATTATGAGAAAATGCAGCTTTACCGAATCGGGGGAGCCGATAATCCTCGGAGTTTTAAAGGAAGCGACGGTCGATGCGACACTAAAGCAAATACGCGATTGCGAGGCAGCAGGTGCTACTGCGTTTAATTTGCACCTCTCACTTCTTGAGGGGGAGAGCAGAGAGCCATCTTCCTTAAAGCGGATATTTGAAGGCTCCGACTCTCCAATTATGGCGGTGCATTACAATAATAATCCAAAGGGAGTTACGCGCAAGGCCACAAGCGATGAGCGTATGGCGGAGGTTATTCGTGCAGTAAAATGCGGTGCTGCGGGAATTGATATGCAGGGCTACACCTTCTGCGCCGACAGCCGTGCAACTCTTGAAAAATATGGCGATCCCGAAAGGTATCCGTTTATCACCGCAAGCCCGAAGGAGGTAGTGCTCGATCCCGAAATTATTGAAAGGCAAAAGGAAGCTATAAGAGAGGTACATTCTCTCGGCGGTGAGGTGCTTATGTCCTGCCATACGGGAGTATTTCTTAATACGAAGCAGATAGTTTCCCTTGCGAAGCTTATGGAGGAGCGGAGCCCCGATTTTATCAAGATCGTTACGCCTGTCGATAACAAGGATGACGTTATTATCGCACTAAATTCCATTCGAGCGTTAAAGCGCGAGCTGCATACAAGGTTTTCCTACCATTGTTCGGGGCGCGTTGGAAGAATAACACGCTACATAGGTCCGTATTTCGGCTCCTCGCAGGTTTTTGCAATGAATCACTATAACGAATACGCCGATAAGGAACAGCTTCTGATTGCAAAATTTGCGGACTTCTACGGCGAGGTCAAATCACCCTAAACGAAAGAAGGATGGCTGAATATCCTGCAAAAGGATAAATAAACACCCGTCAGTGAAAAAAGCTTGCATATCCGCAAATTGCGGATATGCAAGCTTTTTATATATCTTCAGATATGTTCTTAAGATTTGCGTTGAATTTTTCAAGCGTGCGGTAGAATATGGCAAGCTCCTCGTCGCTGATACCGCTTCTGACCTCTTTCTGTATCTTTTGCTCGATACTCTGAATGGTCCTTGCAAGCTGTACGCCCTTTTCTGTAAGAAAGATACGGGAGTTGTAATTTCCGCGCTTGGAGCCGCCGCCCTGCGCAATCAGGATATAACCCTTTTTATGCAGATCGCTCAGCTCGCGCGAAACGAGGGAGCGGCTAATCTTTCCGTTTGAGGCAAGCTCTGCTGCTGTAAGCCCCTCAGGGTGGGAGCTAAGATCCGATATCCAGAAAACGTGTACGCTCTTTACTCCGAGTATGGGCGCAGTACACAGCTTTATCTTTTGTATGTTTTTGTGGATGCCGTCGATAAGGTGTATAAACCTGTTAATGCGTTCTGTGCCCATTTTACGTCCTTTCTCAGTCTATGCTCTTGTTAAGCTTAAAGCGCTGGATCTTGCGGAGGGTGTTCTTCGGGAACTCCTCGTGTCTGACCTTGACAAGGCCGATCTTCTTGTAGGGCGTAGCGGTACGGTTATATTCGTCAACCGCGCTCTTCATATATTCCTTAACGTCGTCAATAGCGTTCTTCTCAAAATACTCGCTGTCGGGGAATATCTCGGCAACGATAACGTTGTTTTCGGGACCCTTGGAGCTTTCTCCCTCGTATACGACGATCTCAAGCACACCGGGAACTGCGCAAAGCGCGGTCTCAATCTCCTCGGGATATACGTTCTTTCCGTTTGCAAGGATGATAAGGTTCTTGAGTCTACCGGTGATGTAGATAACACGGTCCTCGTTCATCTTGCCGTAGTCGCCGGTGCGGAAGTATCCGTTTTCGTCGAACGCCTCGGCGGTAGCCTCGGGGTTCTTGTAGTAGCCCTTCATTACGTTGGGACCCTTAACGCGAATTTCGCCCTCACCGTCCTCGTTCTTTTCCGCAATATAAATATCGTCGCAACGGATAGCAACGCCAACGGAGCCCTTATTTTTGTGCTCTACGGTGTTAACGGAGATAAGCGGTGCGCATTCGGTAATTCCGTAGCCGTTAAGAACGGTAATACCCCAGCTTTCAAACGCGTCGAGAATGTCATCGGATATAGGTGCGCCGCCCGATACAACGGTGGTGAGGTTTCCACCAAAGGAGGAAAGAACGGAGGAAAAGAGCTTGCGGCGCACGTCTATGCCTCTCGCACGCATAGCGTCGCTTGCCTTCATCATCTTGCGGATGGTGTTTTCCATTCCGCGCTCCTTAACGGTTGCCCAGATCTTGCGATAGAAAGTCTCAAGATAGAGGGGAACAAGCACAAGGTGGCTGGGCTTTTCAGCCTTCAGCTCTCTTACGATATAACGAAGACCGGAGGAGAGATAAAGCTCCGCACCGAGAGAAATGTGACCGAGAATATTGATGGTGGAGCCGTAGGTGTGGTGAGGGGGAAGAACGGCAATTGACTTGTTGCCGACCGTCTTACCAATGTATTCAACTGCGCAAGCAACGTCGCAAAGCAGATTCTTTAAGGAGAGCATAACGCCCTTGCCCTTGCCGGTGGTGCCGGAGGTGAATACGATCTTTGCTGTTGCAAACAAATCAATTTCACAATCATCGTACGCGGTGCTTCCGCTTGCAAGGGAAAGTCTGCCGCGCTCAAGGAGAGTGGAAAGGGAGGTGCACTCGGACTTTTCGTCAAGGCAGAAGAAGCCCTTGATGCGGGGATTTGCACCGTTCATCATAGGGGCAATCTTGCTTTCTATATCGGAATCGAAGAATACGTATTCGCAATCGGCAAAATCAATGGTGGATGCAAGCTCCTCTGCCGTCCAATCGCGGTCAAGAGGCACGATTACCGTACCGGTTGCAAGCATGGAAAGGTATGCACGTATCCAGTTATAGGAAAGCTTGCCGACAACGGCACAGTGCTTTCCTGAAGTACCCATATTTATAAGCTCGTTACCCAGCGCACGTGTATCGTCTGCGAGCTGATTGAAGCTAACCTTTACGGAGTCTGGGTCGCTTGCTTTAACTCTGTAGGAAAAGGCAACGCTGTCACCGTACAGACGTGCCTGCTCGGTAAGCATTTCCTTGATAGAATTGAATTCAACGCTTCTTCTTGCGATCTTTTTCATAAAAGCTCCTGAATTTTGTAATGAGCCATCTTCGGCTTCTTAGATTATAACACAAAGATGTTTACTTGTCAACATTTATTCGCGATTTGCTGATACGGCGCGCATTTTTGAAAAAAGTATAAAGCTCTGTTGGTACGGCAAGTGGCTCATAACTATAATTTCGCATCTTTCGCCATTTATGCAAACAGCTCAAGCGTTGTCCGGAGTGTGCGCCGCTTACGTTTGGGTTTGCGGCACAAACACCGGTTGAGAGTTTTGAAGCCTGGTAATAAATAAGAAAACGCGCGGTTCGTTTGCGAACCGCGCATTTTTACATTACTTATCGTTGGAGGGAATGGGCTGAGGCGTTGTGGTGGGTCCGTAAACGCGGAGCACGTCGGGGCCGCCGTCCTCGGAGGGAACGAAGTAGATGCGGTCGATGCAGGTCCATCTGTCAAGACCCTTGTTGCCGATAGAAGAGTGGCAATGGTAAGCAACAAAGTTTTCCTTGCCGTCGGGGGACTTAACGAATACGCAGTCACCTGCGCCGTCTGCATACGCGTT
>JAFOAB010000097.1 GCA_017382555.1 Clostridia bacterium | reverse complement strand
GGCATCCTTGCGGATTACAAGGGTATCTATATGGTAGGAGAGGGAAGGCTGAAGCACACCCCCGACGGCTTTGTGCTTGACGGCTGTGACGGTAAGCTGCATTACGAGCAAAGCCCCATTTGCTCCTATACTCTTAATTCGGAATTCTATTTTTACGAGATTGGCGACGTTATTTCCATCGGCAACGCGGAGCGCCTTTACTATTGCTTCCCGAAAAACGGTGAATCCGTTGCCAAGGCGCGCCTTGCCGCCGAGGAGATATACAAGATAAAAATGCCGCGCAGACGAGGCAACGCCAAAGAATAATACCGACCGCAAGATCCTTCTCTGCGAGTATGCAAACGTCATTCTCAAGCGAAGCGAATAAGCTGTTTGCGGACTCTCCGCTCAAGGATTACGAGCGGTCGGATAAAAGGAGATTACTATGAAAATGAGGCTGAAGGACGGTAAGACGAAGGTGCTTACCCTCAGCTATGACGACGGAGTGGTTCAGGATATACGCCTCTCTGAAATATTGAACCGCCACGGAATAAAATGCACGTTCAACATTAATTCGGGTACGTATCTTGCGGAAGATAAGGTAAGGGAAGTATTCCGCGGACGCCTGAAGCGCTCGGAGGCGATAGCGCTTTTTGCCGATTCCGGTCATGAGGTTGCCGTTCACGCTTATACCCACCCATTTCTTGACAGACTCGATTGCACCGAAATATTATACGAGATAACCGAGGACAGAAGGGATATCGAAAGTACCTACGGCACGATTGCAAGGGGAATGGCATACCCCTACGGCACCTATAACGCAAGCGTTATCGACGTGTTGAAGCACTGCGGCATCGTGTATTCGAGAACGGTCAAGTCCACGGAAAAGTTCGGCTTCCCCGAAAATTGGCTGGAGCTTCACCCAACCTGCCACCATAACAATCCTCGCCTTATGGAGCTTGCGAAGCGGTTTGTTGAGGTACCGAGCAAGCACGGAAACGCGGAGATGTTTTATCTCTGGGGACATAGCTTTGAATTTGATACCAATGATAATTGGGACGTTATCGAGCGCTTTGCGGAATATGCGGGCGGTCACGAGCATATCTGGTACGCAACGAATATCGAGATATACGATTACGTCAAGGCGTACGAAGCCCTGCAGACCTCCTACGATAAAAGAACCGTACATAACCCCTCCGCTATCGACGTTTGGTTTGAGCATAGGGGCAAGATGTACTGTGTAAAAGCGGGAGAAACGCTGAAACTGTAAAAACGCAATTTTTCGCTTTTGTTCTTGCAAAAAGATTGACAAAAGCGCGAAAAAGTGGTAACATATATTTTAATTTGCATCTATTCCCATTATATAGTTAATTGTTGAGGAAGTTTATTATGCCCATTACGGAATTTCTTGAAAAGAATGCGAGGCTTTACCCAAATGACGTTGCGCTTGTTGAGGTAAACCCCGAGATAAGCCAAAAGCGCCCCGCTACCTGGCGCGAATACAGCCTTATCGAGTCCGCACCCGGCGGAAAATATCGCCGCGAGATGACCTGGCGCGATTTCGATACCAAGGCAAACCGCTTTGCTAATCTTCTGCTCACCCGCGGAGTTAAGAAGGGGGATAAGGTGGCTGTTCTCCTTATGAACTGCCTTGAGTGGCTTCCCATTTATTTCGGTATTCTCAAAATGGGCGCACTTGCTGTTCCTATGAACTACCGCTATGCCTCCGACGAGATCAAGTACTGCCTTGATCTTGCAGATGCATCTGTGCTCGTTTTCGGACCTGAGTTTACGGGACGCGTTGAGGCGATCGTTGACAAGCTGACGGACATTAAGCATATGTTCTACGTTGGTAACGACGTGCCTCCGTTTGCGGATAATTACAGCGAGATGGTAAATTACTGCTCGTCCGTCGCTCCCGCTGTGGAGATCACTGACGATGACGATGCGGCTATCTACTTCTCCTCGGGTACTACGGGCTTCCCCAAGGCTATACTTCACTCCCACCGTGCGCTTGTTTCCTCCGCAAAAACGGAGCAGGCACACCACGGTCAGACCAAGGACGACGTATTCCTTTGCATTCCGCCCCTTTATCACACCGGTGCAAAGATGCACTGGTTCGGCAGCCTTCTCTCCGGTAGCCGCGCGGTGCTTCTGCGCGGTGTTAAGCCCGAGTGGGTTATGCGCTGTGCGTCCGACGAGGGGGCAACCATCGTTTGGCTGCTCGTTCCGTGGGTGCAGGATATTCTTGATGCGCTTGATGCGGGTACCATTACCCTTAACGATTACGATCTTGAGCGCTGGCGCCTTATGCACATCGGTGCTCAGCCCGTTCCGCCCAGTCTTATTACCCGTTGGCTCGGTGTATTCCCCAAGCATCAGTACGATACCAACTACGGCCTTTCCGAATCCATCGGCCCCGGCTGTGTGCATCTTGGTGTAGAGAATATACATAAGGTTGGCGCAATCGGTAAGGCGGGCTATCTTTGGGAGACCAAGGTCGTTGACGAGCGCGGAAACGAGGTTACCGACGGCGAGGTCGGCGAGCTTGCCGTAAAGGGACCCGGCGTTATGAAGTGCTATTACAAGAATACCGCCGCGACAAACGAGATACTGAAGGATGGATGGCTCTACACGGGCGATATGGCAAAGATAGACGAGGACGGATTCATCTACCTCGTTGACCGTAAGAAGGACGTTATTATCACGGGCGGCGAGAACCTTTACCCCGTTCAAATAGAGGATTTCCTCCGTGCAAACGATAAGATAAAGGACGTTGCCGTTATCGGTCTTCCCGACGAGCGCCTTGGCGAGATAGCCGCCGCCATTATAGAAATAAAGGAAGGCGAGACGGCGACCGAGGAAGAGATAAACGAGTTCTGCCTCGGGATGCCCCGCTACAAGCGCCCCCGAAAGATCATATTTGCGGACGTACCGCGTAACCCCACGGGTAAGATCGAAAAGCCCAAGCTCCGCGAGATCTACTGCGGCGGAAGATTGGTTGAAAAGCAGATTAAAGGCTAACTACTAATAGAAAGGTGTACTGCTATGGCTTGGATAATACTTAGCATAATTACGTGCCTTGCGCTCTATTTTGTGCTTGGCTTTAAGGGTAAGGTTTGGCAGAAGAATAAAAAACAGTGGATTGCAATTCTCGGTGCGCTTTGGATTGCGGCAGGATGCATTGCAACCGTACCTACGGGACACACCGGTATTCTCGTTACCTTCGGTGCCGTTGAGGATGCCACCTATGAGGCGGGCGTTCACTTCAAGCTTCCCATTCAGGAAGTTGTAATTATGGATAACCGCACCCAGAAGGCACTTTTGGAGCTTAAGTGCTTCTCCAGCGACATTCAGGAGGTTACCGTAAATTACTCCATCAACTATCAGATAGAAAAGGAAAACGCACAGAGGATCTATAAGACCATCGGCACGGAGTATTATACCGTCGTTATGGAGCCTCGAATTCATGAGGCGGTCAGAAGCGTTATCTCCAAGTACAGCGCGGAGAACCTTATCGAGAGCCGTGATCAGCTTTCCGTTAAGATTACCGAGATACTTGAAAAGGAGCTTGGTGCGTACAATATCGTTGTTGTAAACACCGCAATCGAGAATCTTGATTTCTCCGATGCGTTTACAAACGCAGTTGAGGAAAAGCAGGTTGCGCAGCAGAATTATCTGAAGGCGCAGACCGAGCAGGAGCAGAAGATAATGGAGCAGGAGGCATCTGCAGAGCGCGACGAGATCGCGGCAAAGGCAGCGGCTGAGGTTGCCAAGATTCAGGCGGAGGCTGATGCCGAGGTTATGAAGATTCAGGCAGACGCTGCGGAGTACGCAGGTCAGCGTGATGCGGCGATCAACAAGGCGCTCTCCGACACTCTTACCGAGGTGCTTATCAAGTATTACGAGATCCAGCGCTGG
>JAFOAB010000096.1 GCA_017382555.1 Clostridia bacterium | reverse complement strand
GTGCGCTTTACCGTACCCTCCTGCCGGAGCTTAATTCCGCGGACGAGGAAACAAGACGTACGGCGGCGGATGCGCTCCGTTACGGGCTTGCTGTTTTGGATGGTTCTTTGCCCGGAGAATTTTAAAAAGCATATCGTAAACGGCGGGCGGATGATATCCGCCCCTACGAGCAAGCATATCGTATTTTGGCGGGAGGGGAGACCCCTCCCCTACAAGGAGACGGATATGATAATAGAAAAATTACACATAGACAAGTTTGCGGGGCTTTCGGATTATACCGTGGAGCTTGGCGCGGGACTTAACATAATAGAGGGAAAAAACGAAAGCGGAAAAAGCACCGTAGCCGCTTTTATAAAGTTCCTTTTCTACGGACTCTCCGGGCAGAAGGTAAACGGAGAGGAGCTTTCCGAAAGGGAGAGATATATGCCCTTTGATTCCGCCTTTGCGGGCGGAAGAGCCGTTATTCTCAGTGGAGGGAAGCGTTATATTCTCGAACGCCGTTTGTCAGTTTCCAGCGGCACGATCCGCGAGTCCGTTCGCGATGAGGTTATGCTCATTGACGAGGAAAGCGGCGAAAAGGTGGCGATGAAGGATGCCGGACAGGTGCTTTTCTGCGTTACGTCAAAGGTATTTGCCGATACGGCATATTTCCGTCAGCTTGTCGATGCCGCGCCCAACAGAACGGAGCTTACAGAGGCGATAGGCAACATTCTGTTCTCGGGCGAGGAGGGTACGGATGCAAAAAAGGCGATGAAGCGACTTGAGGAGCTTCGCACCGCGCTTCGCCACAAAAAGGGCACGGGCGGTGAGCTTGCCGATCTCGAAGCCGAGATAAGCGAACTGCGTACAAGGCTTGAAGGTGCCGAGACCTCCAATAAGGCTGTAATTGCTCTTGAGGGCGAAATAAGCGAGCGTACAGCAAAGCTCGAGATGCTTGTCTCGCGCGCTGAGAACGCAAAAAAACGGGCTGAGGCGGGTGCTATCTGCCATAAGCTTGCAAAGCGCGAGGAAAAGCTTCAATACGAGGAGAAGGCACGGGATGCACGGAAGTCCATCGAGGAGCTTGCTCCGGGCGGTGCGTTGCCCTCAGCCGAGAGCATAAGCGCCGCGCGAGTTGCTGCCGCGGAGCTTCCCGTTAAGGAAAATTCCGTTGCTTCTGCCGAAAAGGAGCTTCGGGACATAATCGGTGAGCTTGACGCGCTTCCGCAATACGACGATATTACCGATGCTGTAAATACCTATGGCGGCACAGATGCCCTTCGCGCAAGAGTGAACGCGCTGCTTAAGGGTGCACGCGCACGAGTAATATGGGGACTTGTGTTCCTTATCCCCGGTATTGCCGCGCTTGTGTGTGCCTTTATGGGTATGCTTGCGCCCTATATTACCGTGCTTTACGGTGTGGGGGCGGGGCTTTGTGCTTTGGGGCTTCTGCTTATTCTGCTTTCCGCAAGCAAGAGGGGCAAGGCGCGCTCGCTTATGGAGCTTTTTGGCAAAGGCTGCTCGTAGACGCGGCTGTCGTCAGATACGGTAACCAGAGGCTGTGTGATATTGCTGTTTACAAGGGCTCCCACGCGGTACGGTATCATTGAGGCTACGCCATTCACCGGAGAGCGTACTTCGGTGT
>JAFOAB010000095.1 GCA_017382555.1 Clostridia bacterium | reverse complement strand
TTTGGAGGTGCTATTATGGAGCATATCAAGACTATCAAGACCCGTAACCTTTGCGAGAGCGCAAAGAAGGGCGGATGCGGCGAGTGCCAGACTTCTTGCCAGTCTGCTTGCAAGACCAGCTGCGGTATCGCTAATCAGAAGTGCGAGAGCACCAAGAAGTAAGTAACATAAAAATGCCGCCTATGGGCGGCATTTTTAGTGTGGAGGATAAAATGATTCATCAGTATAAGCTTGGCGGATACAATATCGTGCTTGACGTTTGCTCCGGCGCCGTACACGCGGTGGACGAGGTTGCCTACGATATTATCGCGCTGTTTGAGGAGCATAGCCGTGAGGAGGTAATTGCCAAGATTAAGGCAAAGTACCTCGCAAAGGACGGCATCACCGAAAAGGATATAGAGGAATGCTATGCACAGGTAGAGGGCCTTAAGGAAAGCGGTGAGCTTTTTGCGCCCGATACCTTTGAGCCGATGGCAGGTGCGCTGAAGGAAAAGACCGCAGGCGTTATCAAGGCGCTTTGTATGCACATTGCGCATACCTGTAACCTTAACTGCTCCTATTGCTTTGCAAGCCAGGGTAAATACCACGGCGAGCGCGCAATGATGTCCTTTGAGGTTGGTAAGCGTGCACTTGATTTCCTTGTGGAAAACAGCGGAACGCGCCATAACCTTGAGGTGGACTTCTTCGGCGGTGAGCCGCTTATGAACTTTGACGTTGTAAAGCAGCTTGTTGCCTATGCGCGCAGCATAGAAAAGGAGAAGGGAAAGAACTTCCGCTTCACCCTTACCACCAATGGCGTGCTGATAGATGATGACGTAATAGATTTTGCAAATCGCGAGTGCAGTAACGTGGTTCTCAGCCTTGACGGCAGAAAAGAGATCCATGACAGATTCCGCGTGGACTACGCGGGTAACGGAAGCTGGGAAAAGATCGTTCCCAAGTTCCGGAAGCTTGTTGAGGCTCGCGGTGGCAAGGATTACTATATGCGCGGTACCTTTACCCACGCAAATCCCGATTTTCTGAAGGACCTTAAGGTAATGCTTGATCTCGGCTTTAACGAGCTCAGCATGGAGCCCGTTGTTTGTGCGGCGGGAGATCCCTCCGAGCTTACCGAGGAGGATATGCCCATCGTGCTCGATCAGTACGAAAAGCTTGCAGAGCTTATGCTTGAAAAGGACGAGGCGGGCAAGCCCTTTACATTCTACCATTATATGATCGATCTTTCGGGCGGTCCTTGCATTTATAAGCGTATTTCCGGCTGTGGCTCGGGAACCGAGTATATGGCCGTTACCCCGTGGGGTGATCTCTACCCCTGCCATCAGTTCGTTGGCGATGAAAGCTTCAAGCTTGGTGATATCTATAACGGTGTTACCAACAAGGAGGTTCAGGGTCAGTTTGCCGCCTGCAACGTATATGCTCACCCCGAGTGCCGCGATTGCTGGGCGCGTCTTTACTGCTCCGGCGGATGTGCCGCAAACGCATATCACGCAACCGGCTCTGTTACCGGTGTATACGAATACGGCTGTCGCCTCTTCCGCAAGCGTATGGAGTGTGCCATTATGGTTGCGGTAGCGCGTGCGCTTAAAGACTGATGAAAACACCTATTTGTGATTTTGTGCGCGGTTACGCGCAAAAAAACGGAGCAAGGCTTCATATGCCCGGACATAAGGGTAAGTCCTTCCTCGGATGTGAAAGCCTTGATATAACCGAAATAAACGGTGCCGACAGCCTTTACGAGGCTGATGGTATCATCTCTGAAAGCGAAGCGAACGCATCGTCGCTTTTCGGATGTAAAACGCTTTACAGCACCGAGGGCTCATCGCAATGCATCCGCGCTATGCTGCACCTCATAACGCTTTACGCAAGCGAAAAAGGTGAAAAAACGCGCATTTTGGCGGTGCGCAACGTGCATAAGACGTTCCTTTATGCCGCCGCCCTGCTTGATTTTGAGATTGAGTGGCTCTCTGCGGAGGGAGATCTTCTTTCCTCCTCGGTTACGGCCGAGGATGTTGAGGCCGCTTTGAAAAATGCAAGTAATATGCCCCACGCGCTTTATATCACAAGCCCCGATTATCTCGGTCAGGTTGCCGATGTTGCCGCTATAGCGGAGGTTTGCCGACGCTACGGTGTGCTTTTGTGCGTTGATAACGCACACGGCGCGTACTTGCGCTTTCTGCCCGTTTCCGAGCATCCTATCGATCTCGGTGCACATATTTGCTGTGACAGCGCACATAAAACGCTCCCCGTGCTTACGGGCGGTGCGTATTTGCATATAGCGGACGATGCCCCTGCATTTTTTGCGGAGCGTGCAAGGGACAGCCTTGCGCTGTTCGGTTCAACAAGCCCCTCATATCTTATTATGCAGTCTCTTGATGCGGCTAATAAGTATATTGCCGATGGATATTCCGACGTGCTTGGCGAGTATTGTCTCTCCGTGATGGAGGTAAAGGATAAGCTTCGCATCCACGGATATCTTCTTTACGGCAACGAGCCGTTAAAGATAACCCTGCGCACCAAGGCGTACGGTTATCTTGGTACCGAGCTTGCCGATATTCTGCGCAAAAACGGAATAGAGTGCGAGTTTGCCGATCCTGATTATCTTGTTTTTATGCTCACCCCGGAGATCAAAAGGGAAGAGCTTACAAGGCTTTGCGACCTGCTTTGCACGATACCCGCGAAGACTCCGATTTTTGAAAAATCGCCGAGAATAACGTGCGGAGAGAAAATAATGAGCGTCAGAAATGCGCTTTTTTCTGCTGCCGAAACGGTTGATGCGAAAAATGCGGTGGGCAGAGTTCTTTCCGCTCCGTCCGTTTCTTGCCCTCCTGCAGTGCCAATTGCCGTGTGCGGTGAAATGCTGGACGAGAATGCCGTAAAATGCTTTGAGTATTACGGAATCGAAAAAATATCCGTGGTGAAATAACATATTCTTGTACAAATGCCGCGCACAATGATATATCTTCATTCGCCCGAGATCCTTCGCGCCGTTTCGTCATTCTTGAGCAACGCGAAGAATCTAAAACGGCGCTCGAGGATGACACGGGCGGGAGTATTTGCGGGTGTTGCGCGGCAATAAGATTTGGTGAAGTGATATGATAAAACTGAGAATAGCCACAATCGATGACGGTGCGGCGCTTGCCGCCATATACGCCTATTACGTGGAAAATACCGCCATCACGTTTGAATACGTTGCACCGAGTGCAGATGAGTTTGGCGACAGAATTGCTCATAAGCTCGAAAAATATCCCTACATAGTGGCTGAAGAAAACGGCAGGGCTGTCGGCTATGCCTATGCGGATATGTACCGCGAGCGCGCCGCATTTAACTGGTCCTGCGAGCTTTCCGTATACGTTGATAAAAACGAGACGGGTAAGGGAATAGGCAAGCGTCTTTACGGTGCCCTTGAGGAGCTTTTAAGGCTTCAGGGCTTTGTTTCCGTTGTTGCCTCGATAACTTATCCAAACGAGGCAAGCGTCTCCCTGCACGAAAAAATGGGCTTTACGCACCTCGGCACAATGCACGATATCGGCTACAAGCTCGGCAGATGGCTCGATCTTATGTGGTTTGAAAAGCGCATAAGCGATGCCTCGTCCCCTATGCCGATAATTCCGTTCCCCAAGCTTGACAGCGAAAAGATAACTGCCGTGCTTGAAAAATTCACAAATTAATGCTATACTGTAGAAAATAAATTCGTTGGAGATAATGATGGATCACAACTGTCAGCTTTATTCCACCTATTTGCAGATACTTGAAAAAGAGCTTGCAACGGCTATGGGATGCACCGAGCCGATTGCAGTTGCATACTGTGCCGCAAAGGCCCGCGAAACGCTTGGCAGAATGCCCGAGCGCGTTATAGTTGAGGTCAGCGGTAATATAATCAAAAACGTAAAAAGCGTTGTCGTTCCCAATACGGACGGCAGAAGGGGAATCTCCGTTGCCGCCGCTGTCGGTATCGTTGCGGGTGACGCTTCGCGCGAGCTGGAGGTAATTTCCTCCGTAACCGAAAAACAGCGCGAGGAGCTTGCAAGCTACCTTGAAAATACGGATATATCCGTTGTTCCCGCAAAGACCGATCTGGTGCTTGACATAAGAATCTACGTTTATGCAGGCGATGACGAGGCTGTGGTTCGTATTAAAAATCATCACACCGGAATCGCGCTTATTATGCACAACGGTGAGGTTCTTTACGATGCCGAGCCCGTTAACCCTGCCGATGCGGGTACGCTCGATTACGCCGCGCTTTCCATGAAGGATATTTACGATTTTGCAACCACGGTCGATATTGCCGACGTTAAGGAGCTTCTCGACCATCAGATAAAGTGCAACACCGCAATTGCCGAGGAGGGAATGAAGAACAGCTACGGTGCAAACGTAGGCAAGGTTCTTCTCCGCAGCTACGGAGATAACGTGCAGACGCGCGCACGTGCAATGGCGGCGGCAGGCTCCGATGCGCGTATGAGTGGTTGCGAGATGCCCGTTGTTATCAACTCCGGTAGCGGTAATCAGGGTATCACCGTCAGCGTTCCCGTAATAGAATACGCAAAGGAATGGAACAGCACCGATGAAAAGCTTTACCGCGCGCTTGTGCTCTCCAACCTTATCGCAATACATCTCAAAAAGGGTATGGGTCGTCTTTCCGCGTTCTGCGGTGCTGTAAGTGCCGCAACTGCCGCAGGTGCGGCAATCGCGTATCTTGGTGGCGGTGACCTTAAGGTAGTAAACCATACGCTTGTAAACTCTCTTGCTATCGCCTCCGGTATCGTTTGTGACGGTGCAAAGGCAAGCTGTGCGGCTAAGATAGCATCCTCCCTTGATGCCGCCCTCACAGGCTACTATATGTATAAAGAGGGTCAGCAGTTCTACGCCAACGACGGAATTATCTTCAAGGGTGTGGAAAACACGATCGACAGCGTCAGCGAGATGGTCCGTGACGGAATGAAAAGCACCGACGATAAAATAATCGAAATAATGACCCGCTGCTGATTTCCCTTTGAAAAATCGTTTGATACTTCAGAGAAATCCCAAAAAGCACCTCGACGTATAAAAATACGCCTTCGGTTTGCTTTTTGGGATTTTCTTCGTCTGAAACGATTTTTCTTTGGGAAATCTATTATATGTGAAGCGATTTTTGCTCGCAATTAATCCATTGATGAAGCACCTTGACGTATGAAAATACGCCTTCTGAGGCTCCCTCCTTGAGGGAGCTGGCACGGCTTGCCGTGACTGAGG
>JAFOAB010000094.1 GCA_017382555.1 Clostridia bacterium | reverse complement strand
TCGGACGTTATCGAGCTTACGCACGAGCAGATAGCAAGGTATATGGGCTCGGCGCGCGAGGTCGTTTCCCGTATGCTGAAATATTTTGCAAGCGAGGGACTTGTGGAGGTATCACGAAAGGGAGTAAAAATACTTGATAAGCGTGCGCTCAAGTCTATGGCAACTTAACGCATAAAACACCGCATTTCCGTATTCAGCTTACGGAAATGCGGTGTTTTTTATGCATTTACTTCAAAGGTAATGGATGCGGTGCGAAGTCCGTTTGCAAAGGCGTGTACGGTGCATTTTCCGCTTTCCTTTGCCAGCTTCACACACACGGTTGCCTTGCCCATCCACATTTTACGGACGTTCGAGTATATCGTCTTGTGGTCGGTAACGGCACTTCCCGTGGAGTAGACCTTGCCCGCACCGGAGGCGGTAAAGGTTATTTCGGGGCACGCATCGGGCACCTCCTTGCCGTCCTTGTCGGTAACGGAGCAGGTGATAAGCGCGTAGTCGCCCACCCTCAGTACGGGAGTATCAAGGTCAAGCTTCAGCGCGTAAGCGGTGCCGCTCGTTTCCCTCATATCGGTGGCGGTAACGGTGCCGTCGGCGCCGTACACCTTAACCTCTAATTTGCCGGCCTCGTAGGGCACGTACCATTCGCCGTGTCCGTAGGGCTCTATCTCCAGTCTTCCGCAGGATCTGCCGTTGATAAACAGCTCTGCATAAGGCTGATTTGTGTATGCAAACACCTTTATGCTCTCGCCCTCACGTCCCTCAAAATTCCAATGGGGAAGCAGATGCACCATCGGCTCCTTGCCCCAATGGGAGAGATTCTGGTAGAAGGCATCCTTCTTTTGCATATAAAGGTCGATAGCACCGCTTTGCGAGCAAAGGCGGGGCCACGTTGCCTCACCGCGGTATTCAAAGCCCGTCCATTGATAGCCGCCCATCATCCAGGGGTAGGACATAATGCGCTTCCACGTGTTCTCGCGGCTGATGAACGCGGTGTTGATATCGTGGTCATAGCCGTGCATCATGGCAAGCGAGGGCTCGTCCCCGTAATACCAGCCGCGCGTTGTGCCCGTTGCTCCGCATTCGGAGGAAACGAAGGGCTTGTGCTTGTATTTTTCGCGGATGTTGTCCATATGCTTCCAAAGGTAGTTCATACCCACAACGTCAACCTCGTCGCCGCATATTACCTTTTCGTGGGTGATGGCGGCAAGCACGGGACGGGTGGGGTCAAGCTTCTTTGCAAGCGCGTAAAGGGAACGGCAGATGCGAACACCCTGCGGTGTGGTGAAATGCGGCTCCTCGTTGCCGATGGACCAGAATATTACGGAGGGGCGGTTTCTATCCCTCTTTATAAGCGTGGTCAGCTGATCTCTACCCTCGTCCGTGGATTCGAACCAGCGCGTTTCGTTCAGCACCAAAAAGCCGTTTTCGTCAAGCGCATCCATCATTGCCTCGGAGTGCGGGTAGTGGGCTGTGCGATAGCCGTTTGCGCCCATCTGCTTTAAAAGCTCTACCTTGTGGCGGTGGATGTTATCGGGTACGAATTTGCCCGTAAGTCCGCAGTTTTCGTGCACGCAAACACCCTTGATAAGGTACTTTTTATCGTTGATGAAAAGCCCTTCATCAGCATCCACGCGTATGGTTCTGCAGCCGAATTTAACCTCGCTTACGTCCGTTTCTCTTGTGCCGCAGTATACGTGCGTGCGCATCGTGTACTGATACGGCGTTTCGGGCGACCAAAGACGTGCTTTTCCAAGCTCAAAGGAATATTTAAACGTGCGCTTGTCGCGCCACTCAATAAGCCCCGATGCACTTGACGTAGCAACTACGCTACCGTCCGCATCTATAATCTCGCCGAGGACACGCACGCTCTTTTTCTTCATCGAATCATTGCGCACCGTAGCTTCGGTGGCAACGCTCCATTTGCCGTCCTCGCCCTTTTCGGGACGCGCCCAAACGCCCCACAGATCAACTGCAACGGCGTCCGTCTTTATAAGCCAAACGTGGCGGTAGATGCCTGCGCCCTCGTACCACCAGCCCTCGTTTTCGTCGGTGTTTACGTAAACGGCAAGGGAGTTCTTCTCCTCGCCGTAGCGGAGCATATCGGTGATATCCACCTCAAAGGGAGTATAGCCGCAGAAGCTGTGCTTCATAAGGCTGCCGTTGAGATATACGGTTGCGTGTGTGGCAACACCGTCAAAAAGGAGGGTGATGCGCTTGCTCTCGTCCTCTGCGGGAATATTGAAGCGCTTTATGTACCAAGCGTTCTCGCGCTTTACGAAGCCGAGCGCCTCGTTGTTTGCGGGATCAGGCTCGTCACCTGCCATATAATCGTGCGGAAGGTCGATAAGCTGCCACTTTTCCTGCTTTTCCTCCTGCTGTGCGGGACCCATAAAGGATCCGCCGGAGACGTTGTAATTGGGGAATGCGGGTCCAACGTGGAAGCGCTGAGTTTTTGCGCTCTTGTAGGCGAGCTTTTTGGAATTCGGGA
>JAFOAB010000093.1 GCA_017382555.1 Clostridia bacterium | reverse complement strand
TTTACACCAAAGCCGTTGCCGCCTGTCATCCTCGAGTGCCGCTGTCCGCACAGATTCTTCGCGATGCTCAAGAATGACGGCGCGGACAGCAAGCGAAGGATCCGGCGGCTATCGGCAATCAAGCAACATTTTTCACCCAAAGCCTTTTCAAAGCGCAAGGAGTGTGCTACAATATACTCAATAAATACAGCGAGGAACAAAAATGGAACAGAAAAAATTAGACAGAATAAACGAGCTTGCGAAAAAATCCAAGACCGAAGCGCTTACCGAGGAGGAAAAGGCAGAGCAGAAGGCACTGCGCGAGGAATACATCCGCGATTTTCGCGCTTCCCTGCGCGGAATTCTTGACAATTCCGTTATCGAACGTCCCGACGGAACGAGAGAGAACATCAAGGACAGAAAACATTAAAAGATAACAAAAACCGCCCTATGCGTGTCATCCTTGAGCGTAAGTCCGCAAACGTCATTCTTGAGCGAAGCGAAGAATCTGTTTGCGGACACGCAGCGAAGGACCGTGCATAGGGCGGTTTTTATTTAATTATTCTCCGATACAGATGACACTCATCTCGCCGCTTTCGCAAAGCAGGTAGAGATATTCACCAATAACTATTCCGCGCTTTTTGGCGTTATCACCCTCAAGGACGGTGTTTACTATCGGCACAAGGTCATATCCGTTGAAGTGCAGAAGCACGTATCTTTCGCGCTCATCGTAAAAATACTCGCCCGCCTCGTACTCGAAATTGATTCCGAGACCAACAAGCCCGTTTTTGCGGTCTATAAGGTACGCCTTATAATCCTCCGCGTAGCTTGCGCCGTGCTTTTCATACACCGCAACGCTTCTTACACCCGCATCCGTTTCCTCGTACACCTCTATCTTTACGCTACCCCAGCTCTCGCCCTGACCGATGCCGAGCAAAAAGCCGTTGCCCATATTAACAAGCGAGGTGGAAAAGCCGCTGATGGTGCCGGTATCCTTAACCTTAATATCGTTTATGTCGGTCAGATCAAAGAAGAACACGGGGTCGGTATTCTGCACCGCGGTGCAAACGTATGCGGCATTACCGTCAAAGCGCACGCTTCGAACCGTCTCCCCGGGAGGGGCGAAATAATTCACCTGCGCGGCAATGCTGAAATCCGCAAGAGAAACAACGTACAGGCTTGCGTTCGTGCCGAGCACCACGGGATGCTCCGCAGGAACAGCAACCGCCTCCGCGATGCCGAGGGCATTCGTGCGCGTGATGCTTGAAACGCAGGTGTTTGACGTGGTGGTAACGATGCGAAGCATTCCGTCATACTCGTCAAGGCTGTACTGATCCTTGAGATATCCCTCCACGGCAACACTGCCGAGATGCTCGAAGCTCTCACCCGAATAATTCACCGCGCTTATCTCCGTCATCATTAAGCGATAGGTAAGCTCCTCGTGTGCCACGCTTTCGTTATATCTGCGCACCGCATACACGTTATCGGCGGAAACGTACACGTCGTCGGAATAAGAGAGCAGAGCCGTCTGATCCTCCAACGCAAGGGTTGCGTTATCAAAGCGGCAAACGACCGTGTAGCGCGAGGAGGTAAGAGTTTCGGGGCTTACGATATCCTCCACGGGAATGCCGAAGGTGCCATCCCCCGTATCTATCTGCGGGATAAACGTGCTCTCATCCGAAAAATTCGCATCGCCTGCATAAAACTCGGTAACGAGCAGGAGCTTGCCGTTCACAAGGCGGCTGGAGATAAGCCCACCCGATACTGCCACTCTTCCCTTTTCCGTTATATTTGCGGGGTCGGTAACGTCAAGGGAAATAAGTGCAACGTGGGAGACGAATTTATCCGTCTTTACCGTGCAGGGCGCAACTATCGTGAGAGTGCTGCAATCCGCAGAAAGGTACAGCTCCCATCTATCGTAATAGCCGTAACGTATGCCCTCGGTGTCTATTTTATACTCGGAGACGAGGCGCGAGCGCTCACCGTCAACGGTGTGAACGTAGAGCTTTGAGCCGTTTAGGTAGTAGATATACTTATCGCTTCTCTTTACAAGGTCAGCCTCAATTACTCCCGCCACCTGATTATCGGTGGTCTCCTCATATATGGGTGCGCTTGCGCTCGGTGCAGAATCCATCGTAGCGGCGCCCTTGGCAAGGAAGAAATTGTCAAGCGCTTGCTCCACACCGCGGGTAAGCGACTGAAAACGGTTCTTTTGGCGCGGTGCCTCGAAATTCGCCTCGTTCAGCTTGACTATAATATCGTAATACTCGCTGTTTTCGTATTTTGCGACGCTTGGGGGCGTTG
>JAFOAB010000092.1 GCA_017382555.1 Clostridia bacterium | reverse complement strand
GCCTCGGAAAGCTCGCCGAGGGTTTCGTTTTCGCCTATCTTATGCTCACGCTTAAGAAGCATATCACCGGTATCTATGCCGTCTGCCATATACATGGTGGTGATGCCGGTAACGGGCTTGCCGTCCATAATAACGCGCTGCATGGGGGCGGCGCCTCTGTATTCGGGAAGTAGGCTTCCGTGTACGTTTATACAGCCGTACTTGGGGTAATCAAGCACGTTTGTGGGCAGGATCTTTCCGAATGCCACAACCGCGATAAGCTCGGGGTCAAGCTCCGCAAGCAGATCGGCAAACGCCTGATCACGCAGGGTCTTGGGCTGATATACGGGGATATTCAGCTCCGTTGCCGCAACCTTTACGGGGGGAGGGGTAAGCACCATCTTTCTGCCCTTGGGGGCATCCTCCTTGGTTATGCAGGCGACGATATCGTGCCCTGCGGCGTGAAGCGCCAAAAGGGATGGAACCGCAAAATCCGGGGTTCCCATAAACACAATTCTCATTTTACACCTCAGCCGTCGATAAGGCCGTCTTCTATCATTTCCTCGCGGGTAAGCATGTGGAGGGCAACGTCGGGATAAAGAATACCGTCGAGATGGTCAAGCTCGTGGCAGAATGCCTTTGCAAGCAGCTCACTGCCGGTAATCTCAAAGAACTCGCCCTTGCGGTTCTGTGCTCTTACCGTAACGGTCATAGGGCGGCTTGTGATGCCCCATTTGCCCGGCAGGGAAAGACAACCCTCGTAACCCTCCTGCATATCGTCGGAGGTCTTAATTATCTGGGGGTTGATAAGCTCGATAAGTCCGCTTTCGTCAGTTTCGATAACAACGATGCGGCGCAGTATTCCTACCTGCGGTGCCGCAAGACCTACACCGCCGGCCTTGTGCATGGTATCTGCCATATCGTCAAGCAGGGTAAGCGTGCGGGGGGTTATCTCCTCAACTCTGCGGCAGATCTTGCGCAGGGTAGGGTCCTCATCCTTTAAAATGTTCAGTATTGCCATAGTACACCTCTTTATAATGCCCAAGGCGTGCATCTATATGCCGCTTGGGTTAAAATCTGCTGAAAGGGTAACACCGTTTTTGCCGCCGTCGCCAAATGCGCAAAGAAGCGTATGGAAAAGCTGACGGGCGCGGCTGTTGAGACGGCATTTAACCACCATTCGCAGTCTGTATTTATCTGAAATTTTGTATATCGGGGCTTCAAACGGACCGAAGGCGATCACCTTCACGTCCTTGTATTCATCCAAAATAAAATTACCGAAGGAGGATGAAAGCCTTGCGGCGGCGCGTGTGAGCGCATCCTCGTCATTTGCGGTAAGTGTAAGTAAAACAACGTCGCAGAACGGTGGCCACAGATAGCTTTCGCGCAGCTTGATCTCCTCGGCGTAAAACTCCTCGTAATCACCCCTGCACGCAAGCGTGAGAGCTTCGTTATCCGGCTTGAAGGTCTGCACCACGGCAGTTCCTCCGCGCTGTGCGCGTCCCGCTCTTCCAACAACCTGTGTGATAAGGGAGAAGGTGCGCTCGTTTGCGCGGTAATCTCCGAGTGCCAGAGAGGAATCGGCGCTTAATACGCCTACAAGCGTTACCATGGGGAAATCGTGCCCCTTGGCAACCATTTGCGTTCCGAGCAGAACGTCTGCCTTGTGATCGCGGAAGCTTCCTATTATTGAGGAGTACGCTTCCTTTGTCGTTACCGTGTCGGCATCCATGCGAATTGCCGTCAGCTCCGGTAAAATATGCTCAAGCTCCGATTCTGCCATCTGCGTTCCGCAGCCCATAAAGGTCAGCTTGTCGGAGCCGCAGGAGGGGCATTTCTTTTGTACGGAGCAGCTGTAGCCGCAATAGTGGCAAAGCATCCTTCCGTCGTGCTCTGTCTTCTCTCTGTGCCTTGTCAGCGTTACGGAGCAGCTTGGGCATTGCACGGTTTCACCGCATGACATACAAAGCTGAAAGCTGTTGTAGCCGCGGCGGTTCAAAAAGATTATCGCTTGCTCGCCCTGTGGCTTTAGTGCCTCCATACGCTCAAGCAGCTCGCGCGAGAACGGGGAGGTGTTTCCGCCCTTCAGCTCGTCGCGCATATCGCAGATAAGCACCTCGGGCAGCTTTGCACCACCGTAGCGCTCTTTTAATGTGAGAAGCTCATATTGGCCGTTTTTTGCCTTGTAAAAGCTTTCCACGCTCGGCGTTGCGGAGCAGAGAAGCATCAGTGCATTTTCCTTTGCGCATCTGAAGCGTGCAATATCACGCGCGTGATATTTTGGGTCGGTATCCGATTTGTATGTATGCTCCTGCTCCTCGTCAAGTACGATCATACCAAGGTTCTTTACGGGTGCGAATACAGCACTTCGCGTGCCGATGACAACGTCCACAAGTCCCTCGCGTATGCGCTTGTAAGCGTCAAAGCGCTCACCTGCGGAAAGGGAGGAGTGAAGCACTGCCACGCGCTCCCCGTAAAAGGAGCAGAATATCGTAACCGTTTGCGGTGTAAGGGATATTTCCGGCACAAGCAAAATGACGGAGCGTCCCTTTGACGTCACCTCGTCTATCATCGCCTTGATAACGCGTGTCTTTCCGCTTCCCGTAACACCGAAAAGCAGGGAGGCACACGGCTTACCGGATTCAAGCATCTCCTTTAAACGGAGATATACAGCCCTTTGGCTGTCGCTGAGTATATTTTTCTTTTCCGGGTCGATCTTTATATCGGCATACGGATTTCGGTATGCATCTTGCTTTTCTTCATAGGCAAGACCTTTTTCGCACAAGCCCTTAAGCTGTGCGGAGGTTGCCGATGCCTTTTCAAGCAGAGCACTCCTTTCACATCCGTTATGCTCGACAAGTGTATGAAGAAGCTCGCGTTGCTTTGCGCCGCGCAGGGCATACCGCCCCTCGCCCGATGCCGCTTCAAGTGCCTCCTCGGCGCTTATTGCAAGATGGACGGTTACGGTGTACTTGTCGTTTGTGGCTTCTTTCGTCTCGTATTCGCGTTTAAGGTAGCCCTTACGGCAAAGGGAGGAGAGAAGCTCCGTAGCGCTTTCCCCAAACAGTTCCCGCGCCTTTTGCGCGTTTACGCGTCCAAGCAGTGCAACCTGCGTGTAAACGGAGCTTTCCGCGGCGCTTTTTCCGTCATACGGAGCGGCGCATACAAAATACTCCTTTACCGCAGAAAAGGCAGCGGCGGGCAGAAGCGTACGAGCCGCCTCTCCCACCGTGCATAAATATGTCTTCTTCATATATGCGCAAAGCTCCAGCTGACGCGCGTCAAGTGCGAATCTTTCGTTGTTCACCTCAAGCACAGGCTTTGCGTTTTCATACTCGCAGGTATCGGAAAGCGATACCGCAAGCGCGGTAACACGGCGGTTATTTTTGCCAAAAGGCACGGTAACGAATGCACCCGGGCAGACCTCCCCCGTCAAAGCGTCCGGAACGAAATAATCGTAGGGACGGTCAACGTGGTATGGAACGTCCAGAATGTGTACCTTAACAAATCCGCTCATGCTTCTCCGCTTTACCTTTTACTCTTCGGTCTTGTCGATAATGTATTCTCCGCTGTTGATGCGGTT
>JAFOAB010000091.1 GCA_017382555.1 Clostridia bacterium | reverse complement strand
TTGCTCAGCAGTATTTCGAATATTTTGCTGACAGCTCGGACGAGCTTGCTAACGGCAACGTGCTTTACGGTGAGAACGAGCTTATCGTGGATATTATCACCGGCGAGTATGATGATCGTATTCTTGCGGACACTTCCGCAAGCTTTAGCGGAAATTGCAACGGAATAGCTTATTACGGAGTAAACGTGGCGGTTGATTCCGCAACTGCTATTACCCATTATTTTACCGTCGATGGAAATGCGGATGATTACGTATTTACTCTTACAAGCCCCGTATCCGATGATATTGTTCTTGTACCCTTCGATGCTGACGGCAAGATTGCCGTAGTGGTGACAAATATACCCGCCGCATATCTTGACGTTTCTTATACCGTTAGCGTTTGTGCTAAGAGCGGTGAGGGTGAGCAGATTTCCGTAACCTACAGCGTTCGTAGCTATATGGCGCATAACTTAAGAAGCACTGTAAGTGGGCTTCCCGATCTTATAAGAGCTATGTATCTTTACAGCGTAGCAGCCGATAATTATTTTGGAAGGTGAGTGATATAATGAAAGAAAAGTATGTTGCTCCCGTTATTGAAATTAACGAGCTTCCCGAGGTAAAGACGGATTCACTCAGCTCTTGGAATCTTTCCATTAATACCGATTGGTTTAATAGTTAATTAACGAAAAAGACCGCTTATTGCGGTCTTTTTTCGAATTGTGAACGAATTGATAACTTTTTGTCTTTTATTTGCTAACTATTGAATTGCCGTGATTATGGTGTTATAATAAAATAAAACGTAATTTGTTTAACTGAAAGGTGAAACGTGAGAAAATATATTTTAATTATTGCAGTAGTTGCTGTTTGCTTGTCTTTTGCTTCCTGCAAGGGTACGGATCGTCCAACCGAGACCGATCCCATTACAACTGCCATACTCCCGGACCCGATTGTTACAACCGAGAACCCCGTTGTTGATGACACAACGGACGTCCCCGTTATAACCGAAGCTCCGGTAACAGATGCTCCCATAACCGATGCTCCTGCAACCGAGGCGGTTACAGAGGAGGTAACCACCGTGGTTAAGCCACCTCATCAGCCCGGACGTGCTCTCGGCTCAGGTTACGTTATTTCCGATTCCGGAACTAAGCTCAATCTTCTTCTAAATTGGTCAGCCGTTGATGGTGAGCAGGAGGGAACTGCCGTTATCACCGTTAAGCTTTATCTTGAGTGCTATTCTATCTTTGTAGGCGAAAGATATGACGGAGAGATAAGCGTCGGTGACACTAAGATCGGATACAACACTCCCCAGCTTGAGATCCCCGGCTCCGGCTTTAACGAAATCGATTTTGGAACCTATACCTTTACCGTAAATAAATCCGATGCGTCCGCTACTACCTTACCGATAAGCGCATCTTGGCATTTCCGCGGTGTTTATGCGGGGCTTTCCGTCGATTTTGTAACTATCAACAGTAATATTTCTTTTAGTAACTGAGGTTAATATTGAAAACCGTAGACCTTTCTTCTTCTATCAATACACGCTCTATGCTGATCGATGCCGAATATTCCATTGCTTGTGCAAAGGCTGAGGGAATAGGGCTTGTAAAGTTCATAAACGGTGACGGACGCGGCGGTGTTGCACGCCGCAGGGCACTTCGCTCTCATCTTCGTAATTCAATTCGTCGCGGCTCTGTCAAGCAGATGCTTGAGGGGGATAAGATATCTGCAGAGGACAGATTGACCCGCTTCTTCTGCAATTTTCACCCCGAGCTTCACAACGATCCCGACGTTGAATCTAAAAATCCTAACGTAACCTTCGTTAGGGTGTAAATTTCTTTCTTTGGAGGTACATTATGTTTTTCGCACTTCAGGCAACGGCGGATAATAACGTTGCGCTCGCCGTACTTAACACGGTTCTCGATTGGCTTGCTACAACAGGCATTAAGGTGGTTATCGGCCTTATTGTTATGCTTGTAGCTTTTAAGGTGATTGATTCTTTTTCGAAGAAGCTTTTTCAGTTTATGACTAAAAGGGAAATTGACGCAACCATCACCCGCGTTTCCACGGGCGCTGCCAAGGTAGCCGCTAAAATTCTCGTTGCAGTTCTTTTTGTCGGCTATATCGGTGTTGAGACCGCATCCATTTCCGCATGTATAGCCACTCTCGGTGTCGGTGTTTCTCTTGCAGTTCAAGGCACTCTTTCCAACTTTGCCGGCGGTGTTATCATTATTTTGATGCGCCCCTTCAAGATTGGCGATTACATAACCAGTGGCGGAGATAGCGGTACTGTTGAGGATATTAAGCTTTTCTATACTCACGTTGTAACCCCCGATAACAGAATGATCTATATTCCCAACGGTAGTCTTGCAAACAACGTAATCGTAAATGCATCCGTTAAGGATACCAGAAGACTCGATATTACCTTCTCCGTTTCCTATGATGCAGACGTAGAGCTTGCACGTAAGCTTATTGCAGACGTATGCGCGGCTAACGAGAATATATTCAAGGAGCCCGCTCCCTTTATCGTTGTAGCATCTTATGCTGCTTCCTCTATCGACATTGTTTGCCGTACTTGGTGCAACAAGGGCGATTATTGGAGCAATAACTTCTACCTCCTCTCCGAGGTTAAGAAGGAGTTTGATAAGAACGGAATCCAGATTCCCTATAACCAGCTTGACGTGCACGTAACCAACGTAAAGTAATTTTTTGCGCGAAAGGATAAGAATATGAAAAATCTTAAAAAGACTCGCTTGATTCGCATATCTGCGGCATTGCTTGCCGTAATTATGCTTTGCTCGCTTGTTGCTTGTAAAAAGAAATATTCCGATCCTACTGAGCAGTTCGTTGCCGCGCTTGATAAGCTGACTACGATTAAATATAATGAAAAGAGCGGCAAGGATTCCACCGCTCAGCTTGATATTGACGCCTTCGATAATAAGCAGGTTTCCGTAACGCTTCAGCCCGTTATCAGCGATACTCTGATAACTATGCTCGGTGCGGAGCTTCCGTTTGACGTTTCCGTAATTAATAACGCCTCTATCGGCATTGATGCGGCCCTGAAGGACGAGATTGCCAAGCTCGGCCTTTCTCTCGGTTACGCAAACAGCGCAGTTCTCGCAGCTTCCGGCATACTTGACATCGCAAATTTGGGCGCTTACGTTAATATCTCCGCAGGCTCCGCAAAGCCCCTCTTCTTCGATCTTAAGTCTCTGCTTGAATCCGTTGATGCGGATGTGCTTGGTCAGATCAATACGTCCTCTTCCTTGACTGCGGATGAGGCAAAGCAGCTCGGTACAATTATTAACGATTACGTTAAGATGACTTATGCCGGTGTCAGCGGTGTTGAGGCAGGCACCGAGAGCTATTCCGTTGGCGAGCTTTCTGCTGACGTGACCACCCTTACCTGGAATGCGACCGATAAGGTAGTATATGATACCGCTATTGCAATTGCCGAAAAGTTCGTAGCTGATCAAAATCTTAAGACTCTCTTAAGTAAGGCATTCGGTGCCTCTTACCCTGAGTTTGACGAAGAATATGCCGACCTCGTTGATGAGGTTAAGGAGTTCCTTGAATCCGAGAAGTCAGACCCCACCGTAATGACCAATTCGGACGTTCTTACCGTTATTCTCTACGTTGATAAGAATAACGACGTAATGGGTATTGACGTTGTTGCTCGCGATACCGACGGAACCGTGGCTCTTAACTTTAATAGCGGAAGCCTTAAGGTTGGTGACGATTTTGCGTTTGAAATGACCGCCTACGGTGAAGATTTTGCAAAGATGTCACTCACCGCGCACGGCACAAACGTCAAGGACATCGTTAACGGTACCATCAGCGTAAGCTATGACGGCAAGCAGATTGCCGCTATTACGCTTAAGGATTGCGACAGCTCCAAGGCGGACAAGGGCATTTATAAGGGTGCAATTCACGTTCGTCCCGGCAGTGGACTTTCGAGCTTGCCCGAGATCGAGCCTACAATGGCTATTGCTATCGGTATGTTTGGACTTAACGTAGAGTTTGACGTAAAAGAAGATGAGGCGGATTATTTCCTTTCCGTTGAGATGAACAGCGCAAATCTTGCGGGTATTAAGCTCCACGTGGAAAACGGTGCTGCCGATGTAATTACCGTACCCACTGATTATGTAAGTGAGCCTATTGTTTGGGCTATGTCTCTTGATTTCAATGCTATTCTCACAGCCATTGATAATTCTGAGCTTCCCGACGAGATCGTTAATATGATCCGTTCTCTTCTGAGCCAACAATAAGTAATATTTATCCCCCGCCTAAAAACGGGGGATGAATTGTATCCAAGGGTGTTTATATGCTTTTACAAATTGACGGTATTTGCAAAAAATACGGAAGAAAGAACGTGCTTAACGGGGTACACGTTTCCGCTGCAGAGGGCGAATGTGTCGGTGTAATCGGCAAAAACGGTTGCGGAAAATCCACCCTTCTTTCTATCATCGCAGGTGTTTGTGCGCGAGATGGAGGAAGTGTTCTTCTTGACGGCAAGGAGCCTAAAAACAGTATAGGATACGTGCCGCAGGGAATTCCGCTTATACCCGAGCTTAGTGCATGGGATAATCTCCGTATGTGGTATTCAAGAGATGAGCTTCTTCGTTCGCTTGAGTGCGGTGTTTGCCAAAAGCTTGGCATCAATGATTTTATCAAGCTTCCCGTGTACAAAATGTCGGGCGGTATGAAAAAGCGCTTATCAATTTGCTGCTCTATGGCAAATGATCCGCAGCTGATGCTAATGGATGAGGCAACTGCCGCGCTTGATATTCCGTGCAAAAGGGTAATATTCGATTACCTTACGGAGTGTAAGAAACAGGGTAAGATCATTCTTCTGACTACGCATTCCGTGGAGGAGCTTGATTTTTGCGACAGAATATACGTATTGAAGGACGGTATAGCCCGGGAGTATCCGTATAACGGTGATATTTCGGAGCTTGCAGAGCATTTGTAAGGTGAGGTGAGGATATGAAATACTTAATCGCGCAGATAAAGCGTGTAGTGCGTTATCTGCCCTTTGCGTTGCTCATATCCGTTTTGTTTACTGTTGTCTTGGGGCTTTTTGCCGTGCGCTTTGTTGGGGCAAGTGTAGATGCGGACGATAAGCAAATGGTGCGTATCGGAATAGTCGGTGACACCTCTACAACCTTTCTCGGCTTTGGAATCGAGCTTATTCGTGAGGCTGATTCATCCAATATGATGTTACGCCTTGAAGAAATGAGTGAATCCGAGGCGATATCACTGCTTGATTCCGGTAAGATTACCGCTTACATAAAGGTGCCGGATGGCTTTATTGAGGGAGTTTCTCACGGCGACGTTATGCAGCTTGAATACGTCACAACCGACGTAAGCGGCGGTATAACCTCCGTTTTTAAGGAAGAAATTCTTTCCGCCGTGTCCAATATGCTCGTTCATTCTCAAAAGGGAATATACGCAATGCAGCAGCTTGCGCGCGCTAACAGCGTAGCCTACGGCAAAAATACGGACGAGCTTGTTCTTCGTTATTTTAATTTGATTCTCAAGCGCCCATCAGTTCTGTCGCTTGACGTTCGCGGAGTTTCGGACGGGGTTGATTTTGTAACCTATTTGATGTGCGGTCTTTTTGTGCTTTGCGTGTCGCTTTTCGGTATTCCTTACTGTAATTTGTATGTAAGCGGTGACAAGTCAATACGCCGCCTTGCGGCATCACGCGGTGTTTCCGTATGCAAGCAAACGGTTGCGGAGTTCGCTTCGTATCTTTGCGCGATGATATTTACGCTTTTTGCGATAATGCTTATTATTGGCACAATCGGCATTTGCGATCTGCGCTATGCGATGGCGCTGTTTGCTTCGTGCATTCCTGCGCTTTTTGTGGTTGCGGCATTGCAGTTTTTCGGATTTTCGGTTTCCGATAATTTGGCTAATGCGGTTATCATTCAGTTTTTCGGTGCTATTGTACTTTCGTACGTTTGCGGTTGTATTTATCCCATTGCGTTCTTCCCGAAGGCAGTGCAAACGGTTGGCGGCGTTCTTCCGCTGTCCATTGCACGGGAGTCCGTTATTTCCGCTGTATGTGGCGATTTAGGCGCTTTGGAAATTTCAGCACCTATAGTTTACTCGGCAATTCTTGTTTCTGCCGCCGTTGCGGTTAATTACAGAAAAACACTGTCTGATAAATAGGGAAGGGGGCGAGGCTGTGAGCAGGATACTTGTTAAAATGTGGCTTTATAATAAGCGCTTGCTTAAAAAGCCGAGCTTCGTATGTGTGTTGGCGTGCTGCGTTTTGCTCGTCTTTATCTTTTCTTTGTCTGTTGCCGATGACGGCGCGATCCTCAAGATTGCCGTTGCAAGCGAGGGCGATAGCAGCGAATTATATTCGGATATTTTAACAGCCCTTGAGCGCGGAGGACTTATCGGAATTGTTCGGCTTGATGCGGTTTCCGCGTTAGAGGCGCTTGATGGCGGCGAGGTTGATGCGGCTTGGATATTTCCCGCGGATTTGAAGCAGAGGATAGAGAAATATGCATCCGACGTTAACGAAGAAAATTTCGTTGTTTCCGTTTATCAGCGTGAGGAGAGCGTTCTTTTGCAAATATCCCGCGAGAAGCTTATGTCCGCTCTGTATCCTTACCTTTCAAACGCTCTTTATAATGAGTTTATGGGATTGAGGTATCCGCAAATCGCCGCAAGTGGCGAGGAGATGCTTGACAGATATTACGATTCCGCCGAGGTTGATGGCGAGGAGCTTTTTCGTGTTGTAACGAAGGATGGTGAGAGTGTCAGCACCGAAACGGGAGTTTTGCTTTCGCCTGTCAGAGGGATCCTTGCGGTGCTTGTGCTTGTCGGCGGTCTTGCCGTTTCGTTATTCACCATAAGGGATGAGAAGAATGGGGCATTTAATTTAATTCCCGAACGCAAGCGCTTCTGCGTTTATGTGCTTTATAATTTCATCGCTGTTCTTGATATTTCCGTTGTTTCCTTGATGGCACTTTGTGTATCCGGACTTTCGGTTTCCTTTGGACGCGAGATAATAATTGTGCTGATGCTTGTTGTATCTGCGGCTGGATTTTGCACTCTGATGCGTGTCCTTTTGCCGAATGAAGCTCTGTTTGGCGCCGTAATTCCGATAATAAGTATATTGCTTATCACGCTTTGTCCTATATTTATTAACGTGAATATCCCATTGTGGTTTAGATTGCTTCTGCCGCCTTACGGATATCTTGCAGGGGCATATTCTTTGTCTTTAATGCTTCCGTGGTTATTCGTGTCTTGCGCTTTTTACCATGTGGCATATGCGGCTTTTGTTCTTCGCTTGAAGGTATCGTTTAAGGCATAAGGTTGAGTTGCGAAGCTTTAAATGAGTCGTTTTCGTGTTTTTTGCGATTTTCATTATATTCGGTCCAATTAACGCAATACCAAGGGCTTTCCCCGATGCCGAAATCAAGCGCGAATATAATAATCGTAAAGCTATGTAAAATATGATTAAATAAATTTCAAATAAATTCAAAATCCCCTTGCAAAACATATTTTGTTGTGTTATACTATCACCCGTGACATATGGAGGCATAGCTCAGCTGGTTAGAGTACTTGCTTGACATGCAAGGGGTCACTGGTTCGATTCCAGTTGTCTCCATAAAAAAGGGTAGGACATCGTCCTGCCCTTTTTTCATGGAGATAATTGTACGAGAACCCGTGCGGAACTTCCTGTGGGACTGCTCCCCCAAAATC
>JAFOAB010000090.1 GCA_017382555.1 Clostridia bacterium | reverse complement strand
TGCGGAAAGCACCATCGGTCCGCTGATACCGAAGTGCGTGAACAGCATTTCGCCGAAGTCCTCGTAAAGGGGCTTCTTGCCGCCGTCCTCAATCTTGAGTGCCACGTTTTTAAGCGAAAGCCCCATCATCTCCGCGCACAGCGCGCGGTCACGTGCCTCGATCGGCACAAGGGAGCCGCGGCAGGGAATTACGGTGTGTCCCAATTTTTCGGCAAAGCGCATTCCGTCACCGTCCGAGCCCGTCAGGGGGTAGGAAATTCCGCCTGTGGCAATAAGAACGGCATCGTACTGCTCGGTGCCTCTTTGCGAGATAACGGAAAACGTACCGTCACCGTTTTTTTCAATGCTCTTTACGGGGCAAAGGAGGCGGATATCCGCCCTTGAAGCGTACTTCTTGAGCGCGTCCACAATATCGTACGATTTTTGCGAAACGGGGAAAACTCGTCTGCCGCGCTCTGTTACAAGCGGAACGCCAAGCCCCTCGAAAAGCGCCTTGACGTCCTCGGGCGTGAAGGCGGCAACCGCGCCGTAAAGGAAGCGCGGATTTGATATTACGTTGTTCAGTATCTCCTGCGGGGGTGCATCGTTTGTAAGATTACAGCGTCCCTTGCCGGTGATGGCAAGCTTCCTGCCCACCGCCTTGTTCTTTTCAAAAACCGTTACGCGGCAATCGGGATTCAGCTCGCAGATCATACCTGCCGCAAGCATACCGGCCGCGCCCGCGCCTATTATACCTACACGCATATTACTTGTGCTTCTGATATACGTCGAACTCTTCCCAAAGCGTCTCCAGCTTGTCGAAGCGCTCCTCGATCTCCGCCTGCTTCTTCTTGCCGATTGCAACGGTTATCGCGTTGATAATGGAAAGGGGGGCAACGAGCGAGTCGATATAGCTTGCCATATCGCTCTGCGCCACAAGCACCTCGGAGGCAAGCTCCGCAATGGGGGACTTGCGGTTATCGGTAAGTGCGATAACGCTTGCGCCGAGCTGGTGTGCGTACTCAACCGCGTTTACGATACGGGAGGAGTAACGGGGGAAGGAGATGGCGATAAGCACGTCGTCCTTGGTCATGGGGAACAGACTTTCAAAAACCTCGCTGCCGCTTGTGGTGTGCACAAGGCGGATATTGTCGAAAACGAGGTTGAGGCTGTAGGAAAGGAAGGAGGCAAGAGAAGCGGAGGAGCGAACGCCCATTATGAAGATCTGTCGCGCGGAGATTATCTTGTCCACAGCGCGGTGGAAGTCCTCGTGGCTGATGGAATCCATCGTGGCGCGTATCTTCTCGGAATCCGAGAGAAGCACCTTGTCAAGCAGCTCGCCGTCACCGATACGGTTGTTGGTGACCGCAATGCGCTGGTTGTAGGTGAGGCGGGTGCGGATGATCTCCTGCAGGGATTTCTGCAGCTCGGGATATCCCTCGAATCCGAGCTCGATGGCAAAGCGCACCACCGTACTCTCGGAAACGCCGACAAGCGCACCGAGGCGAGCCGCCGTCATATACGCCGCCTTGTCATAGCTGTTTATAAGATATTGCGCGATAAGCTTTTGTCCCTTGGAAAATGAGGGCATCTTTTCCTCAAGCAGATGTATAAGATCGTTATGCATAGTCAAGCTCCATTCTCTGCATTACGCAAGATTTTGTGGATTATATTGCAAAAGTATTATCTCATTGTAACATTAATAGGTGTAAATGTCAATGAAAATACCGATTTTTGCATCAAACAAATCACAACGCGCAAAAAAAGATGCAAGAAACGTCGTCTCTTGCATCTTTTTATCAGCCCTTCTTCTTTTTTGATTTTGTTACGGCAAGCACCGCAACGGTTGCCGTTACAGCACCCGCGAGGGCGCTTATGATAACGGTTGAGGTCATATTTCCCTCGGTGTTATCGGCGCTGGGAGCCTCCGTTTGAGGCTCTGCGGTTATGGGTGCATCGCTTTGGATGCCTTCCGTTTGCGGCGCCTCGGTCATCTCCTCCGTTACCGCAGTTCGTGCGCCCACGGTGTCAAGCGTGAAGGAGAACTGGTTCACGGAGCGGAAGAGCATATTTTTTGTTGTGGAGTAATACTGCAGGGTGACGTTTTGTCCGTCCTCGGAAAAATACAGCATTGCAACCATTCCGAGCCCCTCGTAGGTCTTGTCCGTGGTTTGCGGGTCTACAAGCAGCTGGGAGACGACGTTGCCGCCCTCGCCCTCCGTCTGTGTCAGCACCACAAGATCGCTTGGGTCGTGGCCGGAGATGACAAGCACGATGTTTTCGTGCTTGGAGACAAGCTTATCCCACATATCATCGCCGTTGTTGTAGTTGCCCGAGCCGGAGGGCGGGCAAACGTCGTTCTCATCAAGCGTTGTGCCGTCGCGGAACAGATATGCGTGTGTGGTTATTATTACGTTATGGTCGGGATAGCTGTCGCAAAGCTTGCCCGCCCTCCTCCGCATAAACGGAGGGGACGGACGTAAATATTACTGCAAGGGTGAATAAAACGCAAAGCACTCGGCAAAAAGCTTTCATTTTGTTCTCCTATTTGGTACCATCCGCCCGAGATCCTTCGTTAGGTGTGCCCTTTCGTGTCATTCTAGAGCAAAGCGAAGAATCTTGAAAGGGCACACCTGCACTCAAGGATGACAGCGGGCGGATGACATCAGCGTGCAAGGCACGCATAATTATTTTGCGGTTGAGACGATAACACAGCAGATGGGCTTGCCCTCGCGCATAAAGTTTTCCTCATACTCGGTGGTAATGTTCTCTGCGGCGCGGCTGCTGTTGTGCAGATCGGTGGTCGCAAATTCCACGGTAAGACCCGCATTGCGGTATTCCTCCACGGAATATTCGAAAAGCTCCACGTTATCGGTCTTCTGAATTATCTTACCGCCGGGCACAAGCAGCTTTTTGTAGGTGTCAAGTCTGTCGGGCGCGGTGAGGCGACGTCTGTGGTGTCCCTTTTTCGGCCACGGGTCGGAAAAGTTAAGGTAGATCGTGGAAATGCTGTGGTCGGCAAACATCTCCTCCAGCTCCTCCGCGTGTCCGCAGATGAAGCGCAGGTTGTTCTTAACCTCGTCCTTGCGCGCCATTGCCTTTTCAAGCGCGTTGATTATTACGTTCTCCACCTTTTCCATGGCGTAGAAGTTAATTTCGGGGCGGCTTGCGGCATTTTTAACGGCAAATGCACCCTTGCCACAGCCTATCTCCAGATGTATTTCGCCCTTTTTGTTTACAAAGGGTGCGCTTGCATCAGCCTTGGTTATCTCTCTGTCGGGCGCTATGAACTCCGCACAGTTCTGCAGTCTTTCCGCGCCGTGACGTTTTTTTCGCATTCTCATATTGCATTTTTCCCTTACATTTAGTATAATTAATGTGTATAGCCATCGGCTATCGGACATTTTTATCGTTTACGGAAGATATATTAACACATTGTGACCGAAAAGTAAAGATTTTTGCAAATAAAGCCGAAATCTTGCAAGCGAAAGGATAAAGAATGGAAAAGACTGATTTCCTTAACAGGGTAGCACAAGGTCTTTCCTCCCACGGACTCCGCGACAGCGAGGTGGCAAAGTACACCGACCGCGTTTCCGTACTCCTTGACGAGCTTCCGCCCAACGAGCTTTCTGCCGTTCTTTCCGGCGGAATAAACGTGGAGGCATTCGTTACCGACCTTTTAAATGAGGTCGGAATACCGCAAAAGCCCGTGGAGAGCGTAAAAGAGGAAAAGAAGGAGGCGCCAAAGCCTGCCCCCGTGCAGAAGAAGCAGCCGGAAAAGGCGCCCGAAATAAAGGAAGAACCGAAGAAGACGGAGGCACCTGCCCCCAAAAAGGAAGCACCTGCCCCCAAAAAGGAAGCACCCGCCGCTCCTAAAAAGGCGGAAAGATCCAAGCACGATGAGCATAAGGAGAAGGCACCCACCGAGCGCCTGCCCCTGCGCACACCCAAGAGCGCGGATAACGGAAAGCTCCGTAACCCCGGTGCGATCTCGGACGGCAAGGACCACACCACGTTCAATGCGCTGTTCTGGGCGCTCTCGCCCCTCTGGCTTGTGCTGGTTGCGTGCGTTTACGTGCTTTTCTTAAGTATGATAGTCACCTTCGTGGCGCTTATCATCGTTTTCGTGGTTGCTTTGCTTGCGGTTGTTATCGTGGGTACTGCGCTTGCGCTTGTGGGTATAATTTACGGTGCAACACAGCTCTTTGACCCCGCAACCCTTGCGGTGGCCCTTTACGAGCTTGGCGAGGGCATAGTTATCGGCGGCGGAACGATGTTTATCGGCATTGTGCTGTACAATTTTGCCGTGCGCTTCTTCCCGTGGCTTATCAAGCAGACCGTACATATGATGGGCGGCTTTGCAAGAGCGCTCAAGCGCCTTTATTACAGAGTTAAGGGGGCGATGGCAAAATGAAACCTGCATCCATAATTTGTCTTGTGCTGTCCGTCCTCATAATTTTCGGCGGAGTTTACCTCTGTAAGGAGGCTGAGGAGCGTGCGGATGCTCAGGGCATCGAGCTTTTCACCATCTCCAAGGACACGGACGGTAACCGCGTTTCCGTAATGGAATACGATACCGCAAAAATGCAGAAGATATCCGTGAACCTCAAAAAGGGTAACGTATACGTCAGAAGCGGCGACAGCTGCAAGGTGGAGATATACAATCTCTACGAGGGCGCATACATCAAGGGTACCTCCAGCAATATGCTTCAGATCAACGATACCCTCGGCGTTATAGATATCATCAAGGAGGGCGGTCAGGGAATATCCTTCAGCGGTCTTCGCAACATTCTGCGTGATATCAGGCTTGAGGAATCGGAAAAGTGGATAAACGTGTACGTACCCGACGGCACGCCCCTTAATGCGATCCAGATAACGGTGCTTGAGGGCGATATAGTGCTTGAGGGCATCCACGATACTAATGCGGATATCATCCTGAAGGCGGAAAACGGCAATATCACCGTACGCGACGCCTCTACGCACTCCAGAATGCAGATCGAAAGCCTGAGCGGTAATACCGATATCGGCGGCAGCTTTGCAAGCGATATTCGCATAACCGCCGAAAACGGCAATATCAATATCGCAAAAACGGAGTTCACCGCGTGCACGCTGCTCGCAAAGAAGGGCGATATCCACGTCGGACTTTCGCAGTCCGTCAGCCGCTTTGTTGCAAGCATCAGCGCAACGAAGCATATAAGCTTTAACGGTATCCCCCTCGGCACCACAAGCTTCACCACCTCGGCAACAAGCGGAATGACCTTTACCGCTACGGCAGAGGACGGAGCGGTGGAGATTACGGATTAACAGAAAAGGACAGAAGGCGTATTTCTGTTGTTCTTAACGGAGAAATCATAACAACAAACGCACCGCTGAGGCAGTCGGCGGTGCGTTTTATATTGCGAAATAGGATATGGAACGGCGGACGACCAATGGTCGCCCCTACGAGATGTGCGTAATACCCGTAGGGGAGGCGTTTCGCCTCCCGCGAATTGCGATAAGGAGACGACGGGAGGGGAGACCCCTCCCCTACGATCGAGGAACGATGCAATTTGTAGGGACAGGCGTCCTCGACTGTCCGCGAAATCGGATGCGGAATAACAACGGGCGGATATGGAATCCGCCCCTACGATACAAAAAGCGGTTGTTTTTTATTTTTGTTTTTATATAAAAGAACAGAAATTCCAAAAAACATTGCAATTACGTGCCTATATAGGTATAATGGTCTTGTATATTCTTGTTTTATAAACAAACAACATATTTCGGAGGTAAAATAATGGTAAGCATTATAAAGACCGACTACGGTCACGCCGTAGCAGTTGACGGAAAGGAATACGCGAAGATACTTGCTGTTCCCGGTGCCGTTGACACCTTTGAGCCTATTGAGGACGGTGCGTGGCGCTGGCTCCGCAAAACCGACGTGCCCACCGACAAGATGCGTATGGAAATGATGCTCGTGGGCGAGCCTACCTTTACTATGGTACCCGCCATCAGCTACAACGGCAACGGCTGGGGCAGCCTTGCCGAGTACATCGGCGACCGCGATACCGACGGTACCCCCTGGTCGTGGGCATCCCACCGCGGCACCATTCCCTCCTGCACATACAGCGAAAACGATGAGATAAGCATTGCCCTTATGGCAAAGGAAAACGATAACAACGCCTGCTCCCTCTATAAGGTAGACGAGGGCGAGATGCACGTTGTTATATTCCCCGAGGAGGAAAAGCCGCGCACGCTTCAGCGCCACTTCTGGGGCGAGCCCTTTGAGGGTACTATGGAGCCTAAGTGCGATTTCGAGGCAATAATCCTCGCCGTTCCCTCCGACGGAACCAAGCACCGCTATAAGAGCCTGCTTGATTTCGCGTGGAGATATTACGGACACGCTATCGCGGCTCCCAGAACCGCAAAGGAGCTGTATCGCCTTTCCATGGCTTACACCCGTTACCTCTATGAGGAGGAAAAGAACGGCTTTAGCGGCTTTACCGTCGGCTCCCAGTGGTACCCCGGCTCTCACTCCTATAAAAAGAACGAGCATCGCTATGAGCTTGGTTGGGTAGGACAGAGCGCGTCTATGGCAAACGCCTACATTTGGGATTACATTCAGACGGGCGATAAGGAGATGCTTGATAAGGGCATCGGCGCGCACGATAACTGGCTGAAGTTTGGCAAGATAGCGGCGGGCATTATCGGCGTTAAGGTCGATTACGACCCCTGGAGAAAGGTTGACTTCGAGAATATGAAGCTCGAGGACATCGACCGTTACTCCATGGGCGAATGTATGTACGAAACGTACAGAAACTTTATGGGCAAGAAGCTCCGCCGCAATGCGGACGGACTTATCGACTTCCAGCACGATGCCTGCAACCTCGGCACCGGTGCGGACGGATATTTCGAGGCGTACGATCTTCTCAAGGAGATCGGCATCGAAAAGCCCGAATACCTCAAGACCGCGTACGATATCTGCGATTTCGCAATCGAGCGTCAGGACGAGGAGGGAAGCTACGCAAAGAGCTGGAACTCCGACGGAACTCTCCGCGCAAAGAAGGGAACCATCGGCACCTTCCTTGTGCTTCCCATACTTACCGCATACAAGAAGAGCGGAGACAAGAAGTATCTTGACAGCGCAGTAAAGGCGTTTGACTTCTATTATCAGGGTCTGGAGCGCGACGGCTTTACCACCGCAGGTGCGCTTGACACTTATAGCATAGATAAGGAATCCTCCTCTCCTCTGCTTCGTGATGCGCTTGCGCTTTACGAGATCACGGGAGATAAGGAATACGTAAGACGTGCGGAAAAAATCGCGTGGTACCTCTGCACTTGGATGATGTACTACACCGTTAAGTACCCCGAGGATTGCCTCATCACCAAGATGGGCTACGATACCTTCGGCTCCACCTCCGTATCCACTCCTCATCAGGCAATGGATCAGTATGCGCTTCGCGACGTGCTTTCCTTCCTCAAGCTTTACGAGATCACCGGCTACAAGCAGTGGCGCGAGCGTGCAATAGCATTCTGGTGCAACGCTTGCCAGTGCATCTCCGACGGCACACAGTACATAAACGGCCGTATCCGTCCCGCAGGCGCGCAGGACGAGGCAGTGTTCCACACCCGTTGGGGTCGCTACGGCGTTCCGCCCTTCAGCCCCTCCCAGTGGCTGCCCGCTTGGCCGTGCGCATTCCGCCTCGAAAGCCTCCGTTGGCACAAGGATTGGTCCTTCTTCGACGAGGGCCTTACCGAGATCGAGGGCAAGATAGCGAGATAAATTAAATAATGGCATATCTTCGTTGCATTTGTGCCCACAAATGCAGTGCTTGCCAAGAAAAAGGGGCTGTAAAGAAACGTGAGTTTCTTTACAGCCCTAAGGGGATAGGAAAAAATGGCCGGAACGGGCAAACATCCACCCGTGAGGCGTACTGGTGTACGTCGAGGGTGGATTTTGTCTTGTAGTAAAAAAGAGAATTTTATAGAAAAACTCAAAAATTGAGTTTTTCTTACCTTAGATAAACGTTTTAAGAACATTGAAACC
>JAFOAB010000089.1 GCA_017382555.1 Clostridia bacterium | reverse complement strand
TTTTGTATTTCGATTTGAATTCCAAATATAAGTACGAGCATATATACGGCGATAACGCTTACATTCTTGAGGAAGACGGAATGTATTGCGGGTGGGAGAATTTCTATGATCCCAAGCGCGGTATTGCCGAGTTCAGACTTTCCGTTTGTGAGGAATGTGAGGACGGAAGGTACGAGCGAACGGATGCCGTTCAGCGTGAAAAATATTTTTCGCACCGCACCGTGCTTCGTGCGTTGAAGAATGCAGGACTTGAGTTTTGCGGTGTGTACGGAAAAACGGATTTTTCCGATCCTACCGATACTGATGAAAGACTTTATTATTTTGCAAGGCGCCCCAAGGAGGACGTTAAATGAGCTCTAAAATCACAAGAATAATGACACGCGACGGAAGTGCGCGTGTGCACATAATCGAATCAAAGGATATAGTAAACGAGGGTATAAAAGTTCACGGCACGGCGCCCACCGCATCCGCCGCACTCGGTAGACTGCTCACCGCAGGCTCGATGATCGGATGTATGCTCGGCGAAAAGACCGATGCGCTTACCCTTACCGTTGACGGTGACGGTGAGGCGGGCAAGCTCATCGTTTCCTCCGACTGGCTCGGAAACGTACGCGGTTACATTCAAAATCCCCTTGCCGATCCGCCGGCAAAGCCAAACGGAAAGCTTGACGTCGGTACCGCTGTCGGTAACGGAATGCTCCGCGTTATCCGCGATTGCGGAGGCAAGGAGCCGCACGTTGGCTCTGTCGAGCTTGTGTCCGGTGAGATTGCGGAGGATATCGCCGCATATTTCGCACAAAGCGAGCAGGTTCCAACCCTTTGCGCTCTCGGGGTGCTTATCGGCAAGAATGCCGACTGCATCGGTGCGGGAGGTATAATCATCCAGCTCCTTCCGTTTGCTGATGAATCCATAATTTCTCAGCTTGAAAAGAATGCGGAAAGACTCACGGATATATCCGGCATCTTCTCCAGATATGCGGAGACGGGTAAGGCAAATATGTTCGTTGCCGATATTGCGCTTGACGGCATAGAGTACGATCTGTTTGACGAAATAGAGGTTGATTACAAGTGCACCTGCTCGCGCGAGAGAACGGGCAACGCGGTGCACAGCCTTGGCGAAAGGGAAGCGCTTTCCCTTATCGACGAAGCGGTAAGCGAGGGTAAGGAGCCAATTATTGAGGTTGGCTGTCGCTTCTGCGGTAACAATTACGTGTTTACAAAAGAGGACGTCGTAAAGATGTTCGAAAATGATAAAAATGATAAAGAAGAGGTTTGATGATGCAGACACTTAAGAAATCCGAAAAATTTGAAAGCGCTAAGGGCCCCGTCCTTTGCGTGGTAATGGACGGTATCGGCGTTGGCGGTAAGAACGTGGGTAACGCAGTTGAAAGAGCCAACACCCCCACCCTTGATATGCTTAAAAGCACCTGCCCCTGCGTTGAGCTGAAGGCACACGGTACCGCAGTAGGTCTCCCCTCCGATGAGGATATGGGTAACTCCGAGGTTGGCCACAACGCTCTCGGTGCAGGTCAGGTTTTTGCACAGGGCGCAAAGCTCGTTTCCAACTCCATCGAGTCCGGCAAGATGTTTAATGACAACGCATGGAAGGAGATTGCCGCAAACGCAAAGAACGACGGTGCGGTGCTTCACTTCATCGGTCTTTTCTCCGACGGTAACGTTCACTCCCATATCGACCACCTCAAGGCAATGACCGAGCAGGCAAAGAAGGAGGGAATCAAGACCGTACGCTTCCACATCCTTCTCGACGGACGTGACGTAGGCGAGACCTCCGCGCTTGAATATACCGAGCCCTTTGAGGAATTTCTCGCGGCTCTTTGCGATAACGGCTTTGATGCTCGCATCGCGTCCGGCGGCGGAAGAATGAATATCACCATGGACCGTTACGAGGCAGATTGGAGCATGGTTGAGCGC
>JAFOAB010000088.1 GCA_017382555.1 Clostridia bacterium | reverse complement strand
TGGTAAGCTTTAGCGTTCCGCCGGAAATCGTTGAGGTGTAGTAGTAAAAGCCATCGTGGTAGAAGAGCCACGGATCGGCACCGTCAATTCTTACGGGGTTTGTGAAGGTATAGGTTCCCGTTTCCTTTTCCTTGAGATCTATTTTGCTTTCAAGCATGGACGTTATATTTCCGCTCAGGGTCTCCGTTCCTTCAAGCCCCACGAGATGGGCAAACTCTCCGCCGTTTATCCTTACGGTGTAAGTGCCGTTGTAGGTACCAATGCTTGAAAATGCCGCAGAGATTCGCGCGTAAAATGTGCCGCCGTTTATTTCAAGCGCGGTGTCCGAGTTGAAGCTTTGGCTCTCACTTGTCAGCGTAGAGGCAAACACTCCTTGATAGAACGTACCGCCGTTTATGGTGGCGGTGATGCTTCCGTCGTGGCTTCCCGATGAGCCGAGAGTAAGCCTTTCAACGAACGTTCCGCCGTTTACGGTTATTATAACGTTATAGCTTGTGCTGCCATCTGCCGCCGCGCCGCCGCGCACTCTCTGCCAATGACCGCTGTTTATCGTAAGCTCGGAGGTTTTTCCCGATGCGGCGCCGTTGCTGCCACCCATAATAGAGAGCTTGTTGCCCTCGCCCCTGCTTACGCAGTTTAGTCCGTCTCCCATAGTAAGCTTGTGGTAATTACCGAAGATGCTTAAATAACGGGCCTCGCTTGCAATGGTAATATTATTAAATTCCGTATCCCCTCCGCAGAAATAATTGGATTTGAACACAAGCTCTGCACCGTTCTTTTTTGCGTAATCAACACCGCCGTAAACGGAGGTGATGGTTATCTTTCCGCTGTGAGTTAATGCTTGGAACTGTGAATCTATGGTATACGTGTTGCAAATTATCAGGGTGCCGCCCTTCTTTAGCGAGTAATATGCTTTTGCGAGGCTTCCGCCTGCGTTTGCTTCGCTTGATCCGTCACCGGTTCCGCCGTCGCGGAGATAGTATACCTTGTTGCTGTTCAGCTCAAAAAGCTCTGAAGCCGTGCCTAATGACGATAAGTTAAATCCGTCATTGGCATAAAGCTCACCCTTGACGTTGTTCCCCTTGACCTCGTATTCCTTGACGCTTCCGCCGCTCAGCGTGTAGGTAAGCTTGCTTTTAACTCCGTTGAAGAGAATTTTGCCTATTTCGCCGCCACTGACGGTAAGCGCAAGCTCATCGCCCTCTGCAATCAAGGTCTCTACGTTGCCGGATATGATCTCGATTTTTGCTTTGCCGGTGCTTGTAACGGATTTGATGCTTGCCCCCTTAACGATCACGCTTCCTGCGGTGACGCTGTTGTACGTTCCGCCATAAAGCTCGGCGTTACCGTTTATGTCAAGGTTGCCGGATATTTTAAGGTCACTGCTTGCGATAAAAGTGCCGTTCTGTGAATCTATAATTCCACCCGTTACGGTAAGTGCGGAAAATTCGGTATTGCCGTTAAGGGTGTACTTTCCGTTTATAACCAGCTCCGCGGAGTCATCGGCGCCTGTTATGGTTATGGCTTTTTCATGGACGGGTTCCGTAAAGCCGTTAAGACTTATTTTGCCCAAAACGGCAACCGTGCTTCCTGCCTCCACAGCCTTTTTTACAGCACTTTCAAAGCTTGCGGGGTCATTCGTTGTGTTTCCTGTTCCCGTGCCGTTTGCAGAGGCATATACACATGCCGTATTGTATGCGGCATCAAATGCGGAGGAAAATGCTGAAATTTGACCTGCCGTATAGTAGTTTGCGTTGTAGTATAATGTTTTGGGGTTGTTTTCCTTTGCTTCCAGCTTTGTGACCTCGTCATTGTAGCACCACACGTCTACCTTGTTTACCTTAGCTCCGTCAAGATAAATATTGCCGTTGCCCAGAATATTGTTGACGTTAAGGGTGCCAACGGTTCCGCCGGTTAGTATCGCTGTTCCGTCACCGTTAAGTCTTCTTGATTTATCTCCGCCCACGTTTAGCTCGGTTATCTCGCCTCCGGTGACGGTGATTATCGCGCTGTGGCTGTATTGCGAAACTGCAGATGCTCCCAAAAGGGTTTTGATCGTTCCGCCGCTTACGCTTATGTGGTGGGTTCCGGTGAAGGTGTTGATTTTATAAAGAGAGCCGGATACTCCGTCAGCTTTGTCTCGGGAGCCGCCAACTACGACCTTGAAATCACCGCTTTTTATTGTGATGTGCGAGTCAAGGCTTGTTGCGACCTTGTCGGTAGGGGATTGAAAACCGCCCACAACGTAGACACCGACGTCGCCGTTGAGGCTTTTTGTGGCGAAGCCCTCGCCAAACGTTACGGGGTTGTACTCGCAAACGAAATTCAAGGTGCCGCTGTATTCAACCGTTATATTCTCGAACGTAGTGCTTCCGCCAAGAATATAGCGAAGCCCGTTTCCAAAGGTCAGCTTGGCACCGTTTGCGCGGTAGTCTGTTTCGCCGTCGTTTGCAGTTATCGTTACGCCGTAGGTGTGCTTTGGCGCGGTGTAGGTTGATCCCATAGTGTATTTTGTCATAATTACAAAAGCAACACTATCGTAACCGCTGTTATTGGCAAGAGTGAACGCTTTGTTCAGCGTTTTGATTGGGTCGCTTTTAGTACCGTCGGCTGTGTCCCTTCCGCTGACGTAATTGATGTATATGTATTTCATTTCGGACGCCTCCCCTTCTGCTGCATTGATCCCCCGAAAGAACGGTATGCTTGAACAAAATATCATAACAAACGCCATAAGTAAGGTAAGCTGCCTTGTTTTCATAATGTTCCCCTCCACGATTTTCGCCGTAGGTTTTTTGGTTACGTTATCATTATATCGAAATCACATAACAATAACAATATGTTTTTCGGTTTTAAACGTCAGTTTTTTCGTTATAATTTCGTTTGGCAAAATTGACTTTATCCAAAGCTCGTGCTATACTGTAAAAGGATAATTGTATCCTTTGAAAGGATTTATGCTATGAATGCCGAGGTAAGAGAGCTTGGCGGGGGAATCACCCTCCACGCGGTTAAGACCGACAAGTTCAAAACGGATTCCGTTTACATTAACTTCATATTGCCGTTCAACCGAGAGACGGTCACGCGCGTTTCGCTTTTGCGCGGGCTTCTTTTGCGCGGATGCGAGGGGTACCCGAGCTTTGAAAAATTAAGCGCGCGTACGGACGAGCTGTACGGCGCCGATATTGCGATAGATACCTCATCCTACGGAGATGTGCTTGTGCTTACCGTCTCTTCCACATATCTTGCGGATAGGTTTTCCGTGGACGGAACGGATATTACGGGCGGCGTGTGCGATCTTCTCAGGCGCATATGCTTCTTCCCGATGACGGACAGCAAGGGCTTTCTGCCCGAGATAACGAAAAGCGAGAAGAGCCGTCTGAAGGACGAAATAGAGGCAAAGATAAACGATAAGGGTGGTTACGCCGCACGCAGACTTTCCGAGGAGATGTTCGGGGACGGATGTGGCGCACTCTCAAAGCTCGGATATATCGACGATCTTGAAAAGATCACCTCGATAGGTGAGTACCTTTTCTATCGCGAGCTGGTAAAGACCGCGCCCGTACACGTATATACCGTCGGCAGCCTCGATACCGAGCAGGCGGAATATTACGTTACCTCCGTTTTTGACGGAGTGAACCGCGATTGCGCGGGCGAGCTTTCCACCGTGCCCTGCGGCGCGGGAGGCAGGGCGGATACGCGCTACGTAATAGAGCAGATGGACGTAAAGCAGGGTAAGCTTGCTATGGGCTTCCGCACTAAATCCGTGCTTTCTGACAACCGCGATTACGCGCATATGCTGCTGATGAACGAGATCTTCGGCACCTCCCCCATTTCAAAGCTTTTTGTGTACGTAAGGGAGGAGCTGAATCTCTGCTACTACTGCCAAAGCTCATACCGCTCCGTTATCGGTGCGCTTGAGGTGCATGCGGGAATAGATCAAAAAAATCTCCGCACCGCGCTTGATGCGATAAACGAGATGCTGGATGCGGTAAGAGAGGGCGATTTTGACGATGTGGAGCTTGATGCCGCCAAAAGATCGCTTATCAGCGCTATACGCACAGGCTCGGATTCGCCGAGATACGTTATGACCTTTATGCTTGCGCGTGAGCTTTGCGGTGTGACCGATACGCCCGAGGAGCTTGCGGAGCGAATTGCACGCGCGGAGCGCGATGACGTTTGCCGTGCCGCGAGAAGCGTGGAGGCGGATACCGTTTACTTCCTTTGTGGAGATAAGAATGCCGCGGAGGAGCTTATATGAGTTCATTTGTTAAAAAATACGATGCGTATCTTGATGAGACGTATTACTATATGAAGCACCACTCGGGGCTTGAGATTTACGTAATGCCGAAGGAGCTTGCTACCTCGTATGCGATGCTTACGGCAAAATACGGCTCGTTTGACAACCGATTTGCCAAAAAAGGCGCACCTATGACGGAAATGCCCGAGGGTATTGCGCATTTTCTTGAGCATAAGATGTTTG
>JAFOAB010000087.1 GCA_017382555.1 Clostridia bacterium | reverse complement strand
ATTTGTGCGATTTGTAAAGAGAAAAGGGCGTCATTATCAAACGATAGTGACGTCCTTTGTGTTAATAAGCTCCGCTTCCCTTTGATCGTGCGTTACACACACTATGGTGCGGTTTGCGGCATATTCGTTTATAACGGCGGCAACACGCTCGCGGTTTGCATCGTCAAGTCCTGTCATTGCCTCGTCAAGAATAAGAATATCGCTTTCCCTTGCAAGCGCGCGGGCAAGCGCAACGCGGCGCTTCATACCGCCGGAAAGCTCGCTTGGCATCGCGCCCAGATCATCGGCAAGTCCAAGCTTTGTCAGTATTTCCGTTGCTCTTTCGGGGTTTGAAAACAGCGCAACGTTTTCAAGCGTATTTAGCGTGGGGATGAGTCTGTTTTCCTGAAAAACGGCGGATATTTTTGCGCCGTCCGCAAGCTCCACAGTGCCCCTTTGAGGCTTTTCAAGCCCCATAATGAGGCGCAGTACCGTTGTTTTACCGACACCGCTTTCGCCCAAAAGGTGCACCCGCTCGCCCTTTTTTATGCGGAGGGTAAGCCCGTTTATGACGGGGGCGCTGTTTTTGTATGCGAAGGTAACGTCATTAAGCCTTATCATGCTTATACCTCCTCAGTGCAAGCTTCAGCGCGTTTTCAAGCAAAACGCTTAGCACGACGATAACGGCGGTTATGGCAAACACCTCGTCATATTCAACGGAGGTCTTGCTTGCCCACAGCAAATTGCCGACAGAATCCCCTGTGCGGCAGATGACCTCTGCGGCAACACCGGATTTCCACGCAAAGCCAAGTCCCGTTGTAAGGGCGGCGGCGATGGGCGGCAAAACCGCGGGGAACACGACGTGGCGCAGAATTTTTTTGCGCGGGAGCTCCATTACCCTTGCCATTTCAATAAGCTTGGTGTCTATCGCGGCAAGGCCTGCCTCCGTATTTGCCCACATAAGGGGGAACACCATTAAAAAGCTGATGAAAACGGGTATTGCGCCCTCCTTCAGCCACAGATAAACGAGTATGATGAATGCCGCAACGGGTACGGCGCGTATCATCTGCAGTATGGGGGAGGTAAGCGCCTTGAAAAGCGGAAAGCGGTGCGCGGCAAGAGCGCATAAAATGCCCGATACCGCCGCAATCAGATAGCCGAGCACTATTCTGCCGACAGAGCCGATAACGGCAAGCAGAAAGGCGCGCTTCGGCACCATTCGTATGAGCGCGGCAACGGTTGTTATCGGTGTCGGAATATCTATTATCAGCCCTCTGTTGGCAAGGGATGCGGCAATTTGCCACACCCCCAGCCAGAACAGTATTACGGCCGATAGTTTAAGTATTTTCTTACTTGCCGACATAGTAGAAACCGTCAGCGGGGAGAGCACCGCCCACCGACTTGGGGTTAGCCTTGAACATAATGTCAAGGTAAGCGGAAAGGCCTGCCTTCATATCCGCGCCGTCAACGTAGGTAAGTCCGCAAGCGGGGATCGCCTTGGTTGCAATTGCCGCCTTGGGGATGATGCCGTACTTTTCGCAAAGCGTACCTGTGCCTGCGGCATCCGTCTTTGCGGCGTTGATGCTTTCCTCATATTCCTTCAAAAAGGTCTTTACTGCTCCGGGATTCTTTTCAAGGTACTCGTTGCGTACGATAACGCAACCCATCATAAGATTCTGCGCACCGCTGACCTTTGCCCACTCCTCGGTCATGTCAAAGGCGGTCTTTGCCTCGGTATACTTCATAAGAATGCTTGTTGCAACGGGCTGGGGAGCCATAATAACGGCGGTGGGATCGTTTGCCCAAACAGCGGGAAGCTCGCTTCCGTCGGCAACGAACTTTACGGTAAGATCCTTATCGGGGTCAACGCCGTTACCCTCAAGCACGTAGCGCAGGATGTATTCGGGGTTAGCGCCCTGACCGGGGGAGTAGAGGGTCTTGCCCTTCAGATCGGCGATGGAGTTAAGCTCTGTGCCGTTTGTAAGGATGGACAGCACGCCAAGGGTGTTTACCGCAAGAACGGTTACGTTGCCCTCGGTCTTGGCGTAAAGTGTGGATGCAAGGTTGGTTGCAACTGCGGCAATATCCGCCTCACCCTTGGAGATTGCCGCAACTATCTCGTCATTTGCGGCAACAAGGTTGAAGTTATAGGTGTTCTGTGTTTCGCCCGCCTCGGCCTTTGCCCAAATGTTTACGGCGCCGATGCCGGTGGGGCCGGACAGCACGTATACGTTCATCTCGCCCGTTTGGGGCTGCTTTGCACCGCAAGCGGCAAAGGAGAGCATCATAACCGCAATAAGAATCAAGCTAAAAAGTTTTTTCATGATAATACCTTTATCCTTCCGTCCTCTCGGACAATTAAATTTTGGTGCTCCAGAGTGTCAAGCGCACGGTAGAGGCTCGTCCTTCCGAGGGAGAGATTGCGTGCAAGCAATGCCATACTGCCGCTATAGGTGACGCTTCCGTTTTCATCGCTGTTCTTAGCGAGAAATTCGTAAACCCGACCTGCGGCATCGTTTTGCGTAAGCAGAGAAAGCTTGCCGTTCAAAAACCGTATGCGCTCGGACAAAAATGAAATATAGTTTACGGCGGCGCTTGGATAAGCGGCAAAAAGCGCGGAGAGGGCGTCCTCGTCAAGGAACAGCACCTCGCAGTCACTTGCGGCGAGGATACGGCTTACGTACTCTCCGCCGTCGGAAAATACCGCGGCGGCACCGAAAACAGCACCGGGTGCGAAGGTGTTAAGCACCGCCTTATCGTTTGAAAGCGGCGTTGCCTTTGCCTTTCCCGAAATAAGAATGCCGAGAGCGCGCCTAAAGT